>CAIJFC010000272.1 GCA_903819815.1 uncultured Bacteroidota bacterium | reverse complement strand
TCTAATACTCTCGTGATTGGCTTCATCCAGGGTTTGAAAAATATCGTGAAAGCGTTTTGCCTGAGCTTCATTGGAACAAAATAAATAATTTTTTATTCCATTAAAATGATTGTCATTTAAGTTATTTAACAATAAATCAAACTGCTTATTAAAGGATGGCTGGGGTAAAATATGAAATTCAAAAGTTTTATTGGTATTAAAAATAGCTTTGGAACCCAATTCAACCACATTAAAATCAAGTGCTTTTTTTAGAAATGATTTTTGGTTTAAAAATAATTGTTCGGGGGCCAGGTGTTTTACTTCACCAGTTAATTTGTTGTAGGCTTCCTCTGCTTTCGCAAATAACGTGTCGAATTTTGATATGAGTCCTTCCGTATTTTGAATAAAAAGTGTCGTGTTCGAAGATATATAATCCAGAAAACTCTCTCTGTCTTCCTGAAAAAACTTATTTTCTACATTTGGAATGATCGTGATTTTATTCTTTTTTTCGATGGATAGTTGTGTTTCCACATCAAAACTTCGAATGGAATCTACTTCATTTCCGAAAAATTCTATTCGATACGGATTGTCATTAGAAAAAGAAAAGACATCAATTATTCCACCACGAACAGAAAATTCTCCAGGCTCGGTAATGAAATCAACTCTTTTAAATTCATATTCAAATAATACTTCATTTATAAAATCTATTGAAATTTTATCCCCAACAGCCACTTTCAAAGTGTTCTTCTCCAACTCTTTTTTGGTCACTACTTTTTCAAATAATGATTCTGGATAAGTAACAATTATTGCCGGTTTCTTTCTGGAATTGATTCGGTTTAAAACCTCAGCACGAAGCAAAACATTGGCATTATCAACCTCTTCAATTTGGTAGGGAATGCGAAAGGAGCCAGGATAAAAAAGCACTTCTTTGTCTCCAATTAATTGTTCAAGGTCATTTAGATAATAGGCAGCGGCTTCTTTATCTTCAAAAATCATTAAAAATGGAAGTTCGCTTTTTTGAAAAAGTGAGTTGGCAAGAAACGATAACGAAGACCCAACTAACCCTTTAAGGTGAATTTTATTTTCTGATTGTTGTAAAATTTCTGCAATTTGACTGACCTTGGCGGCTTTGTCATATTTTCCTACTACTACTGATTTGCTCAACTAAAATATAATTTTATCGGGTTGGAATAGCTCTTGAAGTATCTAACATTTGGATCATATCGGATTCTCCTTCTTCTAATGGAATGGTACTTTTTCTAACAATTTCATCCAATTGATTTTGAAGTGATAATAGTTGGCCGTTGATTTCTATTACTAAACCTACTACTTTATCATCTGGGATTTCATCTAAATTAATGTATAGATTTAGTGAATTTATTTTAGAAATTAAAACTGCGATTCGGCTTTTTACCTCTGGTTTATTGTATGCCATAGGAATATTGTTATTCAATTCTGCGACTTTTTTAGAAAGCTCTTTGGCTTTTTTCTGGAATGCTCCAATGGTGCTCTTAGGTTTGCTATTCAATTCCAATAAAAACCCACGCCATTCCGGCCACATGGTAACTAATCCTTGAGCTGCAGGATTTATCGGATTGGCATTAAAATTCCATCCATTATTAATATTGTTAAAGATCGTTTCTTTCTTTTTGGCGTCTTTAGCATTTTCAATAAGGCGCTGTTCCTTGTTTTCTTGACAAGAAAATAAAAGTAAAAATGCCATTAGAAGAACCGTAATTTGAAGTTTCATCTTTATAATTATTTGATACAAAGTTACAAAGGTAATTCAAGAAATACGAATTTTGAATAATTCTCATAAAAATGATTTTAAAATCCGAAATTGTTATATTTGTAGTCAAAATATATCAAATGGCTACAAAAATTCTAATTATCGGGGCTTGCGGACAAATCGGAACGGAACTAACTCAGAAGTTACGTGGAATATATGGAGTAGAAAACGTAATTGCTTCTGATATTAGAAAATTAAATATCGATGTAGTAAATTCAGGCCCTTTTGAAGTTATCAATGCATTGGATTTTAATCAAATTCAACATCTTGTAGAAATTCACGAAATTGAAGAAGTTTATTTGATGGCCGCATTATTATCGGCAACAGCTGAAAAAAATCCTGCTTTTGCTTGGGATTTAAATATGAATTCTCTTTTTCACGTATTGAATTTGGCGAAAGCTGGAAAAATAAAAAAAATATTTTGGCCTTCAAGTATCGCTGTTTTTGGCCCTACAACTCCAAGGGAAAATACGCCTCAATTTACCATAATGGAACCGAGTACGGTGTACGGTATTAGCAAGCAATCCGGGGAAAGATGGTGCGAATATTACCATAATACCTATGGCGTGGATGTGAGAAGCATTCGATATCCTGGCCTAATTAGCTGGTCGTCGCCTCCTGGTGGTGGGACTACAGACTATGCGGTGGATATTTTTCACAAAGCAATTTCTAAGAAAAAATACGACTGTTTTTTATCATCAGAAACAAAAATGCCAATGATGTATATGGACGATGCTATTGCGGCAACCATTCAAATTATGCAAAGCCCAAAAGAGAAAATTAAAATCCGTTCCTCCTATAATTTAGCAGCAATGAGTTTTACTCCAACAGAAATTGCGGAAGAAATTAAGAAATTCATCCCAGAATTTACGATTACCTATCATCCTGATTTTCGTCAAAAAATTGCAGACAGTTGGCCGGCAAGTATTGACGATAGTGCTGCTAGGGAAGACTGGAATTGGTCTCATCAATTTGACATTTCAAGCATGACAAAAGACATGCTAGACCATTTGAAAAAATAAAAAAACTTATTTATCGCTAACATATTCCATAATATCTCCTGGTTGACAGTCTAAAACTTTACAAATCATTTCTAACGTTGAAAAACGAATGGCTCTCGCTTTACCTGTCTTTAAAATGGATAAATTTGCGGTAGTTATGCCAATAGCATCAGCCAATTCATTGGAACGCATTTTTCTTTTGGCGAGCATTACATCTACATTTATAATAATTGCCATAGTTAAATTGTTAGTTCGTTATCCTCTTTAATTCGTTTTCCGATAATAAAAACTTCGGATAATACTTTAAAAAACAATCCTAAAGACATTAAATATAAAAAGGGCCCAAAACCTAAATTTATTGAAATTGTACTTTTGGAAAAGGCGCCCAATAAATCTGAAATTAAATATAAACTAGCAGAAAGAATAACCAAATTTCCTATTTTATCTAGCAATTTGAATGTGACAACTTCAAATATTATTTTAGTTTTGAAATTGTTTAATAAGACCTTGAAATTGTATATGCCATATAGAATTACGCCAAAATTTACAGCACTTACCACAAGCCCTAATTTACCTAAAAAAGTGGTTGCAACTATGTTAATTCCTGTAATATTAATTGGAACATCGATTGGTTCATTTGAAAACAAAACAAAACCAATAAACACTATTAATAATGGAAAAGCAATAATTGACATGATCCAAAGGTAATCGACTATGGTTTTTAAAAAAACTAATTTTCTCATCTTTTATAATTTTAAAGTTGTCACAAATATAAATAAATTATTGATAAACAATAATTAAATACTAAGAAACAATATATTTTTTGTATTTTTTAAATTATTGATTTTGAATATCAAAAAAAGTTAACTTTGTAGATACAGAATTTCTTTAATAGAAAATATATTATAAATGGAAGAGCACAGAAAAAAAATTAAACACAAAGTTAAAGAAAATAGAAAGCCAGGATTTGACCGTTACATATCAATACTTTCAAAGGCTATTGGATTATTATTTATTGGATTTTCTTTATACTATTTTGTTGATTCTCAAGGCGGTGATTTTTTAAAAAAAATAATTGCATTTTTCACCTCTTCAAATGATTCCCAAATTATTTATAAAAACAACGGGGAGTTTACCATTGAAATTATAATTTCTTTATTAATAGGATATCTACCTGGGTTATTTGGAATACTAACTATTCAACATTATTCACGAAAAAACAATTTATCTGCCAATAAGTATTTATTGCCAATACTAATTTTTATGGCAATTTATAATACAATAATGTGCTTTTATTGGTTCTATTATTGTGGATTTTTTTATTACTATAATTACATCATTGCTGGTTCATTATTGTTATTGTCTTTAAGTTTATTTTTTAAAAGTTATCTCGTTAGTAAAAACAAATCATTGCTTATTGCAATAATTTTCTTTTTTCATGCTTTTATGCTTACGCTATTACTTCAATATAATAACGAGAATAGATACCTGTATGTTTTCATTCCAATTTCAATTTTTTCAATTGCTTTATATTTTATAACTCAAGGAGATAAAAATAATTTAAGCAACTTATTAAATGGTTGTTTTTCTTATTTATTTTTAATTTTATTTGTCATCAAAAAAATTGTTTTAAATAATTCCCAATCTAATTTATATCTATATATTTCAATCGGCATTGTGTTTTACATCCTCTTTTATTTAATTACTTTTATGTATTATTTAGAAGAAAAGAAGAAAATATATACCTTACTTAATTTACTCAATACTGTTCTTTTTATCACACTTACTAGTTACGTATTTTCTATATTTAACCTACTAAATAGTATTTATAGTATCGTTTTTTTAGTATTATTAATCCATTTATTGTCCGTTTTTTTTAGTTCCAAATTGTATCCTAAAAAGAGGGATTTAAAACATTACGAATTCATATCAATTATATTAATCTCAAGTTTTATACCCCTTGTTTTAAATGATTATTTTATAAGTCTCTTTTTAGGTTCTTTTTGTATATTTCTATTTTTATACGCCCGTAATTATAAAATTAGAAGTTTAATGCCAATTTTAAATGGATTAACATTTCTGATGGTGGGTAATATAATTTATATTGTTGCAAACGCCTATCTTTCTATTTTATATTCCCCAGATAAAGGGTTTTACGAATTGAATCAAACTACTTTTATTAATATTACGATCGTTTTAATAGTGACTTTTTTCTTGAAAATATTAATTAAGAAGTCAACAGAAGCAGATGAAGAAAAAAATTGGTTTAATAGAAAAAAATATGTGAATTATTTGAATGGATTTTTAGCTATAATGGTATTATTAGCTCTAGAATGGTCGGTTTTTTCAATGTTGTTTTCAAATTTTTATGTTGACACTTTCTCAAACAGAGTTGCCCTTTTAATTTTTAGCTTTTTCTTGTTTTTAAGTTTTAAAAAGTGGCACTCCTTTTCAAATAAATTAAGAAAATGGTTTTGTTTTTCATTATTAATATACTCCATTTTGTCCCTATCCCAGGTCTATTTTCTATTTTCATTTGAAAAATTTAATTATATAGCTTCTAATAATCTATTATTGGTCGAAATAGTCCTCCATTATTTAGAATTACTATTAGCATTTAGTCTAATATATATAACCTCTTTAAAAATTAACTCATTTAATAATAGCACCTTTAAGGAATTTTATAAATTTCTTTTAATGTTGTTGTGCTTATTTATTACATTAATTTGTTGCTTTGAATATGATTACCTTTCTATATTGATATCAGAATTTAGTTATGACAAACTTGACGTTGAAAAATATGAAATAATCATTTCATCTAATTTTTATTTGCCTTATTCAATCATAACCTTAATATGCTCTTCATTAATGATAATTTTAGGTCTGAATATTAAAAATAAAATAATACAAATTACCAGCTTGGTAGTTTTTGGTATTACAATATTCAAAATAATTTACTTGGATTTTACGATGATTTCAGATAGTGCAAAAAGTTTTGCTTTTATTGTAATTGGGTTGCTTTTACTATCGCTTTCTTGGTACTACAACTACACTAACGAAAAAAAGAAAAAAAGAGTTTAAAGCAATGATTAATTCAAATGCCATGGCTTTTTATAAATAAGAACAGAATAAAGTTGCTTACTTTTGTATCATTATGAAAAGGGTTCCTAAATCACTGATTTCAAAATTAGAGCAACGCGAGCAAAATAATTCTTTGCGAAAATTGGCATTGCCAAACCATTTAATCGATTTTGCTTCTAATGATTATTTAGGGTTTTCTAAATCGGAAGCTATTTTTAATGAAACTCATTCGTATTTAATTGACAATTCTATTCTCCAAAATGGAGCAACTGGATCCCGATTATTGTCTGGAAATCATTCTGTTTATAAAGAAGCGGAAAATTATATAGCCAAATTTCACCAAGTAGAAAGTGCTTTAATTTTCAATTCGGGTTATGATGCTAATGTTGGATTTTTTGGCGCCGTTCCTCAGCGCAACGATATTATCCTATTTGACGAATTATCACATGCTTCCATTCGAGACGGAATTCAACTTTCAAATGCCAAATCCTACAAATTTCAACATAATGATTTTGAGGATTTAGAACGATTAATCCAAAACCTAAGACCTAAAACCCAAGACCTAAAAAGCATTTACATCGTTACCGAAAGTGTTTTTTCTATGGATGGCGACACTCCAAATTTGGAAGAATTGGTGCAAATTTCTAACAAATACAATTGCTTTTTGATAGTAGATGAAGCCCATGCTTTAGGGGTTTTTGGCGATCCCGAAGTTTCGGGAGGAGAAGGATTAGTCCAAATGTTAGGTTTACAAGACGCTATTTTTGCAAGAATAGTAACTTTCGGAAAAGGGTTGGGTTGTCATGGTGCGGCTATTTTAGGTAGTCAAAAATTAGTTGATTATTTAATCAATTTTGCAAGAAGTTTTATATATACAACGGGACTTTCACCACATTCGGTGGCAACCATTTTAGTGGGGTATCAACATTTAGAAACCGAAAAAGAAGCCCTTAAACAACTGCGGGAAAACGTAATTCATTTCAATCAAGAAATAAATATTTTAGGATTAAAACAGCTGTTTGTGAGAAGTAAATCAGCAATTCAAAGCGCCATTATTCCTGGAAATCAAAAGGTAAAATCAATTGCCCATCAGCTCCAAGAAAAAGGATTCGATGTCAAAGCGATACTTTCACCAACAGTTCCTGAAGGTCAAGAACGCCTTCGGTTTTGTTTGCACAGTTACAATTCAAAAGAAGAAATATCGGAAGTGTTGGGATTGTTGAGTACCTTTGTTTTTTAGCCACGGATAAAACGGATCTTACAGATTTACACAGATTAAATATGACGAATATATTACACAAATCAATTACAGATAAAATTTTGAAAGTTTATTATGAAGTATATAATGAACTAGGGTACGGATTTCTTGAAAAAGTATATCAAAATGCTATGTATTTCGAATTGAAATCATTAGGATATAAAGTGGAAGCTCAAAAACAAATTAAAGTTTATTACAAAAAGCAACTTGTAGGAGAATATTATTCAGATTTACTAGTTGAAGACAAGGTTATAGTTGAATTGAAATCAACGGAATTACTCATGAATGCCCATGTTGCACAAATAATTAACTATTTAAAAGGGACTCCAATTGAAGTTGGACTTCTGTTAAATTTTGGTGAACAACCAGAATTTAAAAGGTTTATTTATACAAATGACAGAAAAATAAATTTAAAAAATCAGTGAAAATCTGTTTAATCCGTTTTATCCGTGGCTAATAGGAAAAAATTATTTATTACAGGAATATCAACCGACGTAGGGAAAACAATCGCTTCAGCAATTATTACCGAAGCGCTTGAGGCCGATTATTGGAAACCAATTCAAGCGGGGGATTTAGACCATTCTGATAGTCATTTTATTAAGTCAAAAGTCAAAAGTCAAAAGTCAAAAATTTTCCCAAATGCCTATCAATTTAATACTCCCGCAAGCCCGCATTTAGCAGCTGAATTGGATGGGATTACTATAGATTTAAAAAATATAATTGAACCAAAAACAAATAATCACCTTGTTATTGAAGGAGCTGGCGGCGTTTTGGTTCCTTTAAATAGTTCCAATTTTGTCATCGATTTAATTCAACCTGATTATAAAGTGATCGTTGTTTCTCGCCATTATTTGGGAAGTATAAATCATACTTTATTGACTATTGAAGCGTTGAAAAATAGAAAAATAAATATTGCTGGAATTATTTTTAATGGAAATGAAAACCGTCCAACAGAAACCATAATTTTGAATGCAACACAACTAAAATGCATTGGCAGAATTGAGGAAGAACCCTATTTCGATCAAAATGTAATTTCAGAATATGCTGACTTATTTCGAGATAACTTAATGGCAATTGAATAGTAAATAAAACAATTAAATGGATTTAACCGAAAGAGACAGGTTACATATTTGGCATCCTTACACGCAACATAAAACATCGAAACCGCCAATTGCAATTGTAAAAGGGGAAGGAGCTTTGCTTTGGGATGATTCCAATAAAGAATATATTGATGCCATTGCGTCTTGGTGGGTTAATCCTTTTGGGCATTCCAACACGTTTATTGCCGATGCAATCTACAAGCAATTAACCACCTTGGAACATGTTTTATTTGGAGGATTTACTCATGAACCAGCAGTTGTTTTATCTGAAAAGCTGATTGAGATCTTACCAAAAAATCAAAAGAAAATTTTCTTTTCCGATAATGGATCAACCGCAGTTGAAGTGGCAATAAAAGTCGCTTTGCAATATTTTTTCAATAAAGGAGAAAAGAAAACGACCCTAATTGCTTTCGAAAATGCCTTTCATGGAGATACATTTGCCGCAATGGCCGCGAGTGGAATTTCGTTTTACACCCAAGCTTTTGAAGGAATGTTTATTGATGTGGTTCGGATTCCTGTTCCAGTAAAAGGTCAGGAAGAGAGTAGTTTTCAAGCCTTGGCCCAAGCCATAAAAAACAATAATTGTGCGGCATTTATTTTTGAACCTTTGGTTTTAGGAGCTGCTGGAATGGTGATGTATGAACCGGAAGAACTTGATAAATTAATCGGAATTTGCAAAGAAAACAGAATATTAACCATCGCTGATGAAGTAATGACGGGCTTTGGTAAAACTGGAAAAACGTTTGCTTGCGATTATTTAGTTGGCCAACCCGATATGATGTGTTTGTCGAAAGCGTTAACGGGCGGTACGATTCCAATGGCAATTACCACCTTCACCCAAGAATTATTCGAAGCTTTTTACAGTGATGACATCAATAAAGCGTTGTTTCACGGACATACATTTACTGCAAATCCAACGGGTTGCGCAGCGGCATTGGCAAGTTTGGAATTGTTACAAACTAATGAAATGCAAACCAATATTATTAGGGTGAATCAAAGTCATTTGGCCTTTGAAAAACACTTCAAAAATCATCCTAAAGTTGCTACAACGAGAGTTTTGGGGGTTATTTTTGCATTAGAAATAAAAACTGAATTCCAAGCGAGTTACTATGGAACTTTGCGAAACAAACTCTATGATTTTTTCATTGAAAATGGAGTAATTTTAAGGCCAGTGGGAAACGTTGTCTATATTTTACCGCCTTATATTATAGAGAACGACCAACTTCAAAAAATTTATGATGTGGTTGAAAATGCACTTGATATAGTTTAATATTAGATCTGGTTCTTTGCGACCTTTGCGGTTAAAGAAGATGAAGAGAAAATAGACGAAGAGATAATAGAAATTTTTATTTGCGATCTTTGCGAAAAACTTTGCGACCTTTGCGGTTAAGTTTTCATAATTCATAATTAAATAACACATTGCCAAAAACGATTTCTATTACCGCCATCGCTTCCATTTCTGCATTAGGAAACAATCAAGTCGCGATTTGGAATAACTACCAATCCAATGATCATTGTTTTGAAACAATTTCTTTTGGCACTCAAAATGCATTTGTAGCACCAATGGATTCAACTTCAAAACTTGAAATTGAAGCACTAAAAAATTCAGATCAAAAATACAAATCCCTTGATAATTCCGTTTTATTTGCAATAACAGCCTCCAGAAAAGCGATTGAAAAAGCCGGCTGGCAGAAAAGTGATACATTCGGAATCAACATAGGATCGTCCCGAGGTGCAACTGAATTATTTGAAAAACACCACTTGGATTTCATCCAATCTGGGAAAGTAGAAACTTTAGCTTCCCCAACTACCACGCTTGGAAATATCTCTTCTTGGGTTTCACATGATTTACAAAGTCAAGGGCCAGAAATTTCGCATTCTATTACCTGCTCAACGGCTTTACACGCCCTATTAAACGGCATTGCTTGGCTAAAATCAGGTATGGCCGATAAATTTTTGGTTGGCGGAAGTGAAGCTCCTTTAACCAATTTTACGATAGCTCAAATGCGAGCTTTAAAAATATATTCTAAAAACAATGACGAGTTTCCTTGTCGTGCAATGGACTTAAATAAAAAACAAAATTCCCTTGTGTTGGGTGAAGGGGCTGCCGTTTGTTGTCTTGAAATTGGAAGAACCAACAAAACTATCGCGGTGGTTGAAGGAATCGGGTATGCAACTGAAATTTTAGAACACAATGTTTCTGTTTCTGCTGAAGCAACTTGCTTTCAAAAATCGATGAAAATGGCTTTAGAAAATACGAATTTATCAGATGTTGATGCCATTATAATGCACGCTCCAGGAACTATAAAAGGGGATTTGACAGAATACAAAGCAATCCAAAAAATATTTGGTAAAAATCTTCCTTTATTAACCACTAATAAATGGAAAATCGGTCACACCTTCGGAGCATCTGGAATGTTGAGTATTGAAATGGCCGTTTTGATGTTACAAAATCAAATGTTTATCGGAGTTCCATTTGCGGAAGCAAAAACCCAAAAGAAATCATTGAAAAAAATACTGGTAAATGCAGTTGGTTTTGGTGGAAATGCGGTGAGTGTTTTGTTGAGTTTGTAAGTTTTATTAAAGACAAAAGATAATAGATGAAGAGATAATAGACTTGAAATAAGTCGAATGTCAAAAGTCGTAAAGTTGGTCGTTTTCAATAACTAATAATTCTCTAAGTCTTTTACTTTTTCATAAATCATATTACTTTCAAATCCTTTTCGGAGTAAGAAATCACAGAATTTTTTCCGTTTTTTGATACCATTTGGTTCTCTAATATTTTCCCATTGTCTGTCTGCAAGAGTATGAAAAGTGTTATTATATTCTTGTTGAGTAATTTCTTTTAGCGCTGTTGTTATATTATATTGTGAAATCTTACGAAACTTCAATTCGTTCACAATCCTGATTTTCCCCCAATGTTTAATTCGGTGTTTTCCTCTTGCAAAACTACACGCAAAACGTTCTTCGTTTAGAAAATTCTGGTCGATAAGGTGCACTATTATCAAATCGATCACTTGCGGAATCATGTTCATTCCTCGAAGTTTTTCGACCACTTCTTTGTGACAACGCTCTTGATAGGCACAGTAATTCTCAAGCTTGGATTGGGCTTCCTCAATGGAATAGGTTTTATGAAAATTATTTTCCAAAATTTATTGATTGTCTATTGTCAATAGAAACAAAAAACTAGGCATTTGTTTTCCCTGAGGCCTCTAAATTCTTTTCAATCTTATGCCCTGGTCTAGACCATTTTGGCTTTTCTCCTAATGATTCATACTGTGAATCTTCCGCTTCAACAGTAGTTGGTTGAGAAACTTTTACAAATGGTTTTTGAGGAATTAATCCTAATGTTTCAAACATTTTCATGTCTTCATTCACATCTGGATTTGGAGTAGTCAATAATTTATCGCCTGCAAAAATAGAATTTGCACCAGCAAAGAAACACATTGCCTGCCCTTCACGGCTCATGTTCATTCTTCCAGCAGAAAGACGCACTTGAGTTTCAGGCATTACAATTCTTGTGGTAGCTACCATTCGGATCATTTCCCAAATTTCAACCGGTTTTTCTTCTTCCATTGGCGTTCCTTCAACGGCAACTAAAGCATTTATGGGCACTGATTCTGGTTGCGGATTTAATGTAGAAAGGGCTACTAACATTCCTGCACGATCTTCAATAGATTCTCCCATTCCAATGATTCCTCCGCTACAAACAGTAACATTGGTTTTACGAACATTTTCTATAGTTTGCAAACGGTCTTCAAAACCGCGTGTAGAAATCACTTCTTTATAGTATTCTTCTGAGGTATCTAGGTTGTGATTGTAGGCATATAAACCAGCTTCTGCTAAACGATGGGCTTGGTTTTCAGTGATCATTCCCAACGTACAACACACTTCCATATCCAATTTATTGATGGTACGAACCATTTCTAATACTTGGTCAAATTCAGGTCCGTCTTTCACATTTCTCCATGCTGCACCCATACAAACTCGGGAAGAACCACTTGATTTTGCTCTTAAAGCTTGGGCTTTTACTTGGTTAACCGACATTAAATCGTTGCCTTCAATTTCAGTATGATAACGAGCTGCTTGAGGACAATAACCACAATCTTCTGGGCATCCACCTGTTTTTATAGATAACAAGGTAGAAACTTGAACTACGTTTGGGTCGTGTGATTTTCTATGAATAGAAGCTGCTTCAAAAAGCAAATCCATCATAGGTTTGTTGTATATCGCGATAATTTCTTCTTTCGTCCAATTGTGTTTAGCAATGCTCATAATACCTTTTTTATGTTGCTTCAAAAGTAATCAAATTGTTACAAAGAAGCAATATTGTGTAATTTATATCGAGTTTAAAATCGCTATAAATTATATTTCAAACTAAAAATGATATACCTCGGTTGAACCGTATATTGAGAAGTTCTTGTTGAAAATTGGGAGAAACTATCGTCGTTTAACGTATTTGTATTTAATAGATTGGTAGCCGCGATTTTATATTCTAATTTACTGGCTTTCGTTTTTTGATAAATCAAACTTGCGCTTAAAAAGGCATACTCATTATTAACCGTTTTATTGTTATTGGTATAATGATAATATTCATATTCTGATACAAAAGAGAAACTCTCTAAAAAGAAATAATCCAATCTAGCAGAAGGGGTATCCGTGTAAAACTTAGTTCCTACATAGTCATTTATAGTTCGAGAATATCCTAATTCCAAGTTGGGTAAATCTTTATAATTGGTAGCAACTTTTACGGTGTAATTTTGGGTTAGTGATTCTGTTGTTACAAAAAGTCCGTTTTGAATATTATTAAAAATAGAACGGTTCGCCGATAAATTAAATGAGGCTTTATAATTTTTAGCAAATGATCTACCGTAGTTGGCATTTCCAGAAAGAGTTTCATCGGCAAAATTTGAATTTATAGCTGACGAAACTTGGTTTATCCCTGTGAAAAAAGCACTTGACTTAATTGCATTTAAGCGTTTTGTATAATTTATATTTGCAGAAATGTTCTCAAAATTGAACATGTTGTATTTAAAATAACGTAATGAATGTCTTTCAGACATTGCGTTTTCTAAATATCTATTCCCTCGAAATAAAGAGTTATAGTTCGTGAATGTATAGCCGGAAGTAAACCTATTAATATCTGTAAAATCAGTATTTATTGAGTAATTGTAAGTTAAAGTTTCGGCTTTTTTAATTTGATACAAAGCATAGACGTCGGGTAAAATTCGGTAAAAATTATCGTTCACTTTAGTGCCTAATTGCTCATTATATGTTTTGTAGTAATGCGCAGAAAACCCTGGATTAAAAGTAAATTTACCAGTAATAAATTTGTAATGTAGTCCTAAAAAGGCATCATTAAAAAAGTATTCCACCTCGTTATTTTTATCCGCAGTGTTCAAGTCGTTTGTGGTTCCGTTATCCAAAATTTGGAAAATGTGCGAATTGAAATTTTGCAATGAGTAGGTGTTTCCAAAGGTAAAATTAATATTGCTTTTTGGAGTAACCATATAATAGTAATCGACCTTTGCGTCAAATTTATTGGTTTTAATAAATCGAGTTTGATTTATGTTGTATCTATTTGCTGTTTGCAATCCTAAAATTGGAAATGGATTCTGACCTAAATTGGCATTATAAAAAGGATCTTCCTCTTGAAATAAATGTTGGATTTCAATATCGTAAACACTTTTATCGCTTTTAGTATAATACAAACTCATATTCTGAGTTAAAGTAACCGGATCTTGTTGCTTGAAAGAGGCAATATCTTGGTCGGGAATAGCGGGCGGAGTTCCGTTTGTTGCTGTTGCAAATGATCGAGTAGATAAACTATTGTTCTCGTCTTGTTTTGAATTTTTTAGTAGCGCATCATAATCAAATTGAAGGTTGGAATTCGGTTTATAGCTAGAGCTTAATTTAAAAAGCCCCAAGCTACTTATTTGATTCGCTGCTTCATTCGTTTTTTGTGTAGTATTTACCGTTCCCAAAGTACTTATTTGATCGGTTCTATTATTTTGAGAAACGGTTTCTAAATCAGTAAGTGTTGAAGAAACAATTGCAAATCCACTTAAACTCCATGCTTTGGTAACATTATAAGAAAAATTAGTTGCACCAAATTTGGTTTCAATTTCCTTAGCCCTGTTATTTCTTAGCAAAGAAATCCCTAAATCATTGGATGATACATTAAAGTTAGTTCCTCCTTTTTTCATCATGCTTCTAAATCCACCGGTGAATTTGAAATAATCTTGAACGGTGAAAGGAAGTTCTCCTATATTATTATTATTGGCAATAAAGTTCACACTGTATTTTGGACTATAATAAAAAAGCTTCGGATTGGCAATATATCGAGTGTTTTGATTCTCCTTTCCTCCGCCAGCATTTATATCTCCAAACCAGAAATTCTTTTTTCCTTTTTTGAGTTT
>CAIJFC010000271.1 GCA_903819815.1 uncultured Bacteroidota bacterium | reverse complement strand
TTGGTTGATTGTTTTTCTCCAAGTAAAAGAATTTAGAATATGTCTTTTTGCAAATCTTCCAGGAGAATCTGCATTTACCATTTTTACATAAGTTGCTTTTGGAACACTAATGTACTCATATACACTACCATTTGAAAAGTTTATGATTAAACGACCATCAACAAATTTATAATCTGTAATTGTTGCTGATGAAATGGTTTCAGTATATTCTGGTAAAAGTTGTTTTGTGGTTTCAGGATTGATACTTACCAAAAAGTGGTAGGCTTCAATAATTTTCTTACTATTTTCTTCTGCAGCTTTCAAACCTTCATCATCTCCTTGAAATTTATCTGGATGTGCATCTTTCATTGCATTACGATAGATAGTTTTCAAATCTTTTAAATCTACAGTTTTATCAACGTTTAGTAATTTTCTGTATTCAACTATTTTTTTCATAAACTTATTAAATAAGCGCCTTTCGAATGATATAATTAATTTTATAATCATTAAAAATGACAAATTTTTTGCAAAGGTACATTTAAATAAAACAATTCCAATTATTTTAAAATAAAAAGCCCGTGTAGATGTAATTAAAACATTAAAAAATCCGTATATTGTAAATTCTAATTGATTAAATTTATGGGATTTTCTGATTTAATTTCAAAATACATGAAAAATTTAATTCTTATCAGACATGCAAAATCCAGCTGGGACGAACCAGTTAGTGATAAAGATCGAAAATTAACTGAAGGTGGTAAAAATGATGCTGCATTAGTTTCTTTAGAAAGCAGAAATTTATTAATTGATAAATTTGTACTATTCAGCAGCAATGCAAGACGTGCGTATGAAACGGCTACTATTTTTGCAACTAATTATTCAGTTCCTTTAAATCAAATTATTGTCAAAGAAGATTTATATACATTTGATGAAAATCACTTAGAAAAAGTGATTAAATCATTAAACAAAGATTTAGAAAATGTTATTCTTTTTGGTCATAATGCGGCTATAACAAATTTTGTTAATAAATTTGGCGATATATTTATCGAAAATGTTCCGACTTCAGGTTTTATTTGGATTAAATTTGATTGTCAGGAATGGAAATTATTTAAAAAAGGGAAAATACAAAAAGTTATATTTCCTAGAGATTTAAAAATATGAATAAAAATTTGGACTACAAATATATAGACAGAGAAAAAAGCTGGCTAGCATTTAATGCTCGTGTTCTTCAGGAAGCATCGGATGAAAACGTACCTTTATTAGACCGTTTACGTTTTTTAGGTATATTTTCAAACAACTTAGATGAGTTTTTCCGAGTTCGATTTGCTGCCATTCGAAGATTAAGTTTGTCAGGAATTTCTGGTGAGAAAGTGCTCATGGGAATTAGCGCAAATCAATTGGTAAAAGACATTACCGAAATTGTTATTGAACAACAAACGGAAAGTTTGAGGATTTTAAAGATCATTGAGGATAAATTACAAGCTCAAAATATCCTAATTATTGATGAAAGTCAAATTACAAGTGAACAGGAGAATTTTATTAAAGATTTTTTTATTCAAAAAGTAAGCCCAGCCTTAGTTACCATTATCTTAAATGACTTAGCTGAATTCCCGGTGCTTAAAGATACGTTAGGTTATTTAGCGGTTAAATTGGTGATGAAACCGGAACCTAAAGTTTTAGGAGTGGTTAAACCAAAAAAGGAAATTCGCTATGCTGTAATTGAAATTCCAAAATCGATTAACCGTTTTGTTGTTTTACCTTCGGAAGATGAAAAACAATATGTAATTTTAATAGACGACGTAATTCGCCATAATTTATCTAGTTTATTCAATATTTTCGATTACGAAAGTATTTCTGCACACATGATAAAAATTACCCGTGACGCTCAATTAGATATTGATAGCGACATGAGTAAAAGTATGCTTGAAAAAATTGCTACAAGTGTAAAAGACAGAAGAATAGGAGAGCCAGTGCGTTTTGTTTACGATCAATCTATAGGAAAAGACACCTTGAAATTTTTCCTTACCAATATGGGAATCGATGCGTCAGATAGTATTATTCCTGGTGGAAGGTATCATAATAGACGTGATTTTATGGACTTTCCAAACCTTGGAAGATTCGATTTATTATACGAACCAAAAATTCCATTACCTGTTGAAGGTTTGAGTCTTGACGGAAGTATTTTAAATAAAATTGCTAAGAAAGATTACCTTATAAACGCCCCATACCAGTCGTTTTCTTATATAATTAAATTTTTAAGAGAGGCCGCTTTAGATCCTCATGTTACGGCTATAAAAATTACTTTATACCGATTAGCAAAAAACTCCCAAGTTATCAGTTCTTTAATCAATGCAGCTAAAAACGGAAAGAAAGTCACCGTTCAAATTGAGTTGCAAGCTCGTTTCGACGAAGCCAGTAACATATCTTATGCAGAACAAATGCAAACAGAAGGTATTGAATTAATTTTCGGAATTAAAGGTTTGAAAGTTCACAGTAAAATTTGTCTTGTTGAGAGAATTCAAAATGGAAAATTAGTTCGTTATGGTATTATTTCTACTGGAAATTTTAATGAAGCTACGGCAAAAGTATACACTGACGTAACATTATTTACAAGTCATCAGCAAATTTTAAAAGACGTTTCTAAGATATTTGAATTCTTTAATGTGAATTATAGAGTTCATCGATACAAACATCTAATAGTTTCTCCTCATTACACCCGTTCCAAAATTAATAAGTTAATTGAGCGCGAAATTTCTAATGCTGAAAATGGTAAAACTGCATTTATCAAACTCAAATTAAATAGTTTGACGGATGTTCAATTAATTGATAAATTATACGACGCAAGTAATGCAGGAGTAATCATCCAACTTCAAATTAGAGGAATTTGTTCGTTAATTCCTGGTGTTAAAGGAATGAGTTCAAACATCGAAGCGATAAGTATTGTCGACAATTATTTAGAACATGCTAGAATATACATTTTTGGTAATGATAATGATCCAGAAGTATTTATTTCTTCGGCTGATTTTATGACTAGAAATGTAGATGGAAGGGTTGAAGTTACTTGCCCAATTTATGACGAAAGAATAAAAAACGAACTTATCGATATTTTTAATATTGGTTGGAAAGGAAATGTAAAATCACGTTTGCATTCAGATAAATTGGATAACAAATACCGTATAAGAGGTAAAAATCCAGTTTTTAGAGCGCAACAAGAAATGTACAATTACTATTTAAATCGTCTTGACGTACTTACCGAAAAATTATAATTTATAATTAATTTATTTCCAAATAAAATTTAATGATTACAATAAAAAAATATGCAGCAATAGACGTTGGTTCAAATGCAATGCGACTATTGGTAGCTAATATTATTGAAGAAGAAGGAAAAGAAACACAATTCAGCAAAAGTGCTTTAGTTCGGGTTCCAATTCGTTTGGGTCAAGACGCATTTACTGTTGGCGAGATTTCTGAAGAGAATATCAATAGAATGGTAGATGCGATGAAAGCCTTCAAGCTATTAATGAAAGTTCACAAAGTTGAAAAATACATGGCTTGCGCAACTTCAGCAATGCGTGAAGCTTATAATGGACTTGAAGTAATTGACATTATTAAAGATAAAGCGGATATTGAGATTAAAATTATCGATGGAAAAACAGAAGCAGCTATAATTGCCTCAACAGATTTACATTATTTACTAAAAACAGAAAAAACCTATTTGTACGTAGATGTTGGTGGTGGAAGTACCGAATTTTCTCTATTCTCAAATGGTAAAATGATTGCTTCAAAATCATTTAAAGCGGGAACAGTCCGACTATTAAATGAAGTTGTTTCTGATATAGTTTGGCACGAAATAGAAAAATGGATTAAAACCAATACTGAAGTCTATGATGATGTAAGTCTTATAGGATCAGGAGGCAATATTAATAAATTGTTTAAAATGTCAGGCAAAATGGAAGACAAACCGTTGTCTTACATGTATGTGAATTCTCAGTTTGCGTTTTTAAATTCACTTTCTTACGAGCAAAGAATTACGGAATTAGGATTAAATGCAGATAGAGCTGACGTTATTGTTTTGGCAACAAAAATTTACTTAAATGCTATGAAATGGAGTGGTGCAAAAAATATTTATGTTCCAAAAATTGGTCTTTCTGATGGAATTGTAAAAGCACTTTACTACGGAAAAATCTAAATATCCAGTTCGAAAGTTTTTCTAAGAATATCTAAATTCGGATTGATTTCTGTTAATCGATTGTATTTTTCCTGGGGAGTAAACGCCTTTTTAGTGGTAACACTTTCATTTACAATTACTTCAATAGTAATATTGTGATTGTGTAAATGTCCTTTTAGATACCCTAATAAACCAATTAATTCCGATTCAAAATCGATTTTTGAACCTTGATTGGGTAATTCTAAAGTAATTGTGGTTCCGTTCAAAACAGGATCATTTATTTGCAATAAAGATTCCATTATTTTATAACCTTTATCACCTAATCGTTGTGCATATTTGTTCCAATACAACAACATATCGGTTTCATTAAATTCTTCTGTAGGTAGATGAACTTCAGCTTTTACAATAGATTTTCCAGCTTCTAAAAGTTCTTTTTTAGCTTTTATACTCGCCAATGAAAATGCAGATACTTTAGGTTCTGAAGCGATATCAATTGGAGTTGGTGATTTTGTTTTTTCGATTAGTTCCTCCGTAAAAACAATTTCAATTGGAGTAGTTTCAGGTTCGCTAGTTTCTGAAGTTATTTCTTCTAATTCTGCTTCTACTTCAACAATTTCAATAGATTTATCTGCAACTTCAATAGTTATTTCTGGAGTAATTTCAGGTTGTACTTCGATTGTAACAGCTGGCTTTTCAACAACAGTTTTATCTGTTATCGAATAATTGGCAATTTTAAAATGTGTTGGAGGAATTATATAAGATTCAGCCTTTTTTTTTTCTCCATCAAAAGTGATAGATGCCAATTGCATTAAACAAAGTTCAACAAGTAAACGCTGATTCTGACTGATTTTGTATTTCAAGTCGCATTCATTGGCAATTTGAATTCCTTCTAATAAAAAATCTTGCGAAGTTTTTTGAGATTGAATTTCGTACAATTTTTGGGCTTGTTCGCCAACTTCCAAAAGTGAAATAGTGGTTGGCGTTTTGCAAACTAATAAATCTCTAAAATGAGATGCTAATCCAGCAATAAAATGATGCCCATCAAATCCCTTGGAAAGAATTTCATTGTAAGCCATTAATAATTCGGGAATTTTATTATCTATTATTAAATCGGTGATATTGATATAAGTTTCATAATCAAGTACATTCAAATTTTCTGTAACGGCTTGACGAGTAAGGTTATTCCCACAAAAAGAAACCACTCTATCAAATATAGATAAGGCATCACGCATCGCACCATCTGCTTTTTGAGCAATAATGTGTAATGCATCGTCTTCAAATTTTACTCCTTGACTTTCGGCAACTTCAGCTAAATGTTCTTTTGCGTCTTTTACCGTAATTCTTTTGAAATCAAATATCTGACAACGAGATAAAATCGTGGGAATAATTTTGTGTTTTTCAGTGGTTGCCAATATAAAAATGGCATGTTTAGGCGGTTCTTCTAATGTTTTTAGAAACGCATTAAATGCTGCTGCTGATAACATGTGGACCTCGTCAATAATATAAACCTTGTATTTTCCTGTTTGTGGCGGAATTCTAACTTGGTCTATTAAATTCCGAATATCATCGACTGAATTATTTGAAGCAGCATCCAATTCAAATACATTAAAAGCGAAATCTTCTAACGGATCGTCGTAACCGGGTTGGTTTATTTTTCTTGCTAAAATTCTTGCGCAAGTCGTTTTTCCAACTCCTCTAGGTCCAGTAAACAATAGTGCAGAAGCCAAATGATTGGTTTCTATAGCGTTTAACAAAGTATTGGTAATGGCTTTTTGACCTACAACATCTTTAAATGTTTGAGGGCGATATTTTCGAGCCGATACTACAAATTCTTCCATAGAAAATTATTGGTTTACAAATATAGATTTATTATTTCAATTTTGAAATTCTAATTTTCAAATATATTATATATTTAATTTA
>CAIJFC010000270.1 GCA_903819815.1 uncultured Bacteroidota bacterium | reverse complement strand
TTTTGCACCGGAAGTGGTTCCTGAAGTTTTTGCAAAATACAACGGTTTCCCTTTCCAAAGTACGTTTTCTTCGCCTTGCACCACTCGATCAATATAGGGTTTTAGGGCTTCGTAATCGCGGACAGGAACCTTTTTTGAGAAATCTTGAAAAGTGTTTATGGAATCAAAATGATGGTCAATACCGAATTTGGTTTTTTTCGCTTGACGTATAATATCTTTAAAAACGTTTTGCTGGGTTTGAACGGGATTATCGGCCCATAATTTGGTTTTTATATAAATGGATTTGGCAAATTGTTTGGCCAAGAACGATTTTAAAGACATTTAGAGGCTGTTTTTGTTGCTGTTTTCATGCTATTTTTTTCCTTTCTTTTCTTTAGAAAGTAGTTTTTCTTCTTGTAAAATTTGTTCTCTCAATTGTAATTCCGCTTTGGAGGGCGCGTTATTTTCAATTGTAGCGCTACTATTATCGGAAGACATGATGGAATCTTTATTTATTTGCTCGTATTCTAAGTCGCCATTTAAAACCTTAACCACCGATTTTAAATAGGCGTCATTTTTCTTTAATGCCAACGCTAAAGAATCCGATTTTAAAGCTAATTCTGTAGCTTCTTTTCTTAATTTAGTGGAAGCATAACCCGGAATATATTCGCGTAAAGGGGTAAAAGCAATAATATAAGTAGTCAAAGTTATGATTAATATAGCTGCAACTGAGGCGACAACAAATACATTCATTAAGGTTAATTTAAGCGAAAAAATTTCTTCGAAAGTATCTTCGTTTAAAATAACCAAACGGTTTTTTGTGAATAATTTCCTTTTTAATATTTTTCTTTTCTCTGACATCGTTCTTGATATTATTATCACAAATATAATGATAAAACTATTATTTATAAATTAAGATTTTAAAGTGTTCCTTTTTATTAATAAATAAAGTAAATCATAAATATTTATTAATGATGGAAATGAAAAACCAATATTTCTGTTTACATTTGTATTGTAATTTATTATCAATTGCTTCGGCACAAAAAATTTCAAACATGGGAAGACTAGGTTTACCAGAAATATTAATTATAGCGGCTGTTTTTTTATTGCTTTTTGGAGGTAAAAAAATTCCAGAATTAATGAAAGGTTTAGGAACTGGAATTAAGGAGTTTAAAAACGCATCTAAAGAAGAACCGGCTGCTGACAAAAAAGAAGAAGAAGAAAAATAAAAGAAAGGCTTTTCGAATGAAAAGCTTTTTTTAATTTAAATTATAAGAAAAATTAACAGCTTATTTTATTCACTCTATTTTGGTGTCTTCCTCCTTCAAAATCAGTATTAAGAAAAGTTTGAACCATTTCTAAAGCTTGAGGAATAGAAGTAAATCTAGCAGGAATACTTATAATATTAGCATCATTATGCTGGCGCGCTAATACCGCAATTTCTTTGGTCCAACATAAAGCTGCACGAATTCCCTGGTGTTTATTTGCCGACATTGCAATTCCATTTCCGCTTCCGCAAATTATAATTCCAAAATCGACTCTTTTAGATTCAACATCTAATGCGACCGGATGTGCAAAATCAGGATAATCTACGCTATCACCAGAATCAGTTCCGTAATTAGTAACCTCGTAACCATTTGCTTTAAGCATTTCAACAATTGCCTTTTTATATTCTGGTCCAGCGTGGTCGTTTCCAATAGAAATTTTCATAAGTACGATTTATTTTGTTTTACAAATTTACCAAAACTAAACTTGGATTTAATTAGAATTTATATTTTAAT
>CAIJFC010000269.1 GCA_903819815.1 uncultured Bacteroidota bacterium | reverse complement strand
TGAAAATGGTTGGTTTTTTGCAGCAAGATGAACTACAAGATCACTATTTGTTAGCAGATGTCTTTGCTTTACCAAGTAAAGAAGAGGGGTTTGGTATTGTTTTTATTGAAGCTGCTGCTTGCGGAGTTCCTGTAATTGCGGGAAATGAGGACGCCAGTATTGAAGCTCTTTTAAATGGGGAATTAGGGAGTTTAGTTGACCCCGATGATATAAATGCAATCTCTGTTGCCATTGAAAAGGCAATTATATCACCACAACAAAAATACATTTTACAAGATAAGGTTTGGGATGTCTATGACTTTTCGAAATATAAAAATGACTCAATTTTTTGACCCTCATTTTATTGACATTTTTTTATGAATAAAGAAATTATTTACATCCAATCACATCCTATTCAATATTTTGCACCATTTTTTGCAGAAATATCAAACACTGGATTATCACTGCAGGTTTTATATTGTAGTGATGAAAGTTTGAGAGAAAGCTTTGACGTACAATTTGGCAAAGCCATCCAGTGGGATATTCCTTTGTTAAAAGGCTATAATTACGAGTTTATCTTTAATAATGCAGCCAAACCTTCCATCCATTCCGGTTTTTTTGGTCTGGTAAATTGGGGAATAGTTAAGAAATTAAGAATAGCTCCAAAATCCTTGGTGATTGTTCCAGGCTGGAATTATGCAAGTTATTGGATTGGGATTTTATTTGCAAAATGGTATGGTCATGACTTGGCAATAAGAGGGGAATCACCATTAAATCAAGAAGTTCCAAAAAAAGGCATTAAAAGGGTTCTTCGAAAATTATTACTCAAATATTTTCTTTTTAAGTTGATTAACCATGCTTTTTATATAGGAACTCAGAACCACGATTTTTATAGGTATTATGGTGTGCCAGAAATAAAATTAGGATTTGTGCCATATTCTGTCGATAACCAAAGATTTCAAAATGCCAATAATCAATGGGAAGGAAGGAGAAAAGAGTTGAAAGATTCTCTTGGGCTTGATTACGAAAAACAACAGATTTTATTTTCTGGAAAATATATTTCCAAAAAAAGACCACTTGATTTGTTAGAGGCATTTAGTTTAGTTGATAATAGCAATATTCAATTAGTTATGGTTGGTGATGGTGAGTTAAGGGCTGAAATGGAGGAGTTTATTCAGCGAAATGAACTAGGTTCAAAAATTTTTTTAACTGGCTTTGTTAATCAAACTGATATAGTTAAATATTATGCTGCTTCAGACATATTTGTAATGTGTTCTGGTGTTGGTGAAACTTGGGGGTTGAGTGTAAATGAAGCAATGAATTTTGGGCTAAAACTAGTTGTTTCAAAAACCACCGGTTGCAGTATTGATTTGGCCATTCCAGAATCTACTGGTTGGGTTTTCGATACTGGCAACGTAGAACAATTGTCTAAGGCGCTTGAATCCGCTATTTGCGATAAAAAAATTAATTCAACAAGTATTAAAAATTTAGTAGACAAATATTCATACAAAACTGGAATAGATACTATTAAGCAAATAACTGGAGAAAGTGCATAGAATGAATCATATCAATAAAGCAATTTTAATTTTAACAAATGGGAACTCAAGTGCTGTGGAAGTTAGCCAAAGTACATTATTTCGGTTAAAAAAAGTTGCTGAATTAGATATTGAAGAATCAATAATTATAACTAGTACAGGTTATACTGTTAACAAAAAACCTTTTTTAAATAAGGAAGGCTTCCCTGTTTTCGAATCGTTTCTTGCTGCACATACATTGTTAGACAAATTGAATGTTACAAGTAATCAAATTATAGCAGAATCTTTTTCAAGGGATACAATTGGCAATATCTATTTAAGTTTGACTTCTGTTTTAATGCCAATGGGCATTAAAAAATTGATTGTAGTAAGTTCTGAATTTCATTTGAATAGGGTTAAACTTATTTGCAACTGGCTGAGCCAACTTTTTATGCCTGATATCAGTATAGAATTTATAGCTGCAGAAAATCCTACATATGAAGTTGAACTTGTAGATGCTGTAGCTCAAAAAGAAAATGAAGCAATAGTATCTTTATCTGCGATCATTCAAAAAATTACAGCACCTCAAGATTTTGTATTTTGGTTTTTCCATGAACATAAAGCATATTCACATTTAGTATTCCCTGAAACAATCAATAATATTTTACAAAAAGCATATTAAAAGTAAAAAGATGAAAAAAATCCTGGTAACTGGTGGTTTTGGTTTTATTGGTTCTACTTTGGTAGATTTACTAACTCAAGTACCTGAAAACCAAGTGCATATTGTGGATGACATGTCAACCTCACCAATCAATATTGATGATTATTTGACACAACTTGGCAATAGACCAAATCTTAGTTATGATATCATTACTGTTGAAGCATTTTTTACTAGGAAAGAAGGTCCAGGCAAATGGGACCAGATATATCATTTGGCTTCCCCAGTCGGCCCGGCAGGTGTATTAAAGCATGCTGGAAATATGGTTCGAGACGTTGTTAGAGATGCCTATTTGATCATGGATTATTGTTTAGAAAACGACATTAAATTTTTAGATGTTTCAACAAGCGAAATCTATGGGGGTGGTCAATCAGGTTATTGTCCTGAATCAACACCAAAGATTGTTCCAGCTGAAACTACAATCAGATTGGAATACGCCATTGCAAAGCTTGCTGCAGAAACTGCCATTATTAATACATGTAGAGCAAAGGGTTTAAAATGTACCATTATTCGCCCTTTTAATGTTTCAGGTCCACGTCAATCACCTAAAGGAGGTTTTGTTGTGCCAAGGTTTATACAACAAGCGTATAAAAATAAACCAATTACAGTATTTAATGATGGTTCTGCACTTAGGGCATTTACGCATGTTAGAGACATGGCAAGGGGTATATTATTAGGAATGGAAAAGGGTGGAAATGGGGAGGCGTATAATATTGGTAACCCTAATAATAAAACCAATATCCTTGATTTGGCAGATCGTGTAAAAAGAGTATTAGAAAGCACAAGCGAAATATTGTTTATTGATCCTAAAACAATTTACGGTCCAACTTATGAAGAAGCAAATGATAAGTATCCAGATGCAGAAAAAGCTAAAAAAGAAATTGGTTGGATCCCTGAATTTGATATTGACACTACTCTTTTGCATGCAAAAGAAGAATATTTAAGACAATTGAATTCAGGTGTTTTGAAGGATGCGGTTTAATATGGCAAATCCTAAAGTAACAGTAGGGATGCCTGCATTTAATAGAGCACAGGTTTTGAAAAGTACAATTGAACAGGTACTAAATCAGACATTTCAAGACTTTGAATTTATCATATACAATGACGGTTCCACAGACAATACAATTGAGATTATAAATTCCTTTAATGATCCAAGGATTCAATTGCTTGATTATGAAAATATGGGACCTCCTTACCCGCTAAATGGCATTTTAAATATAGCAAAAGGGGAGTTTATTATTATTTTGCATGATCATGATTTCTTTGATCCAACATTGCTTGAAAAATCAATTGATGCATTGGAGCGCAACCCTAATGCAGGTTTTGTTTTGCAGGGAAGTGCTTGGATTGATGAGGATGGCCTTAGTAATTATCGTGAAATGTTACTTGACTTACCAGAATATAATAATGGACATGAGCATGCAGTAAGAATGCTAACAAATAAAGATAATTTCAATTCAATTTTTCATGCTTGTTGTATGGTTAGAAGCATTTCTCACAAGAATGCCGGCTGGTACTATGACGCAAAGTTTGGCTTGTACGCAGATATAGATTTATGGTATAGACTTTTAAATGTTACAGACTTTGTTTATCTAAACGAAGTTCTATTTAAATTTAGAACCAGAGAAGGCAATGGGCATTTTTTGAATAATAAGGAGTTTGAAATATTGAATTGGGTTTATCAAATAGCTAATACAAATATAAACCGATTTTTTTATGATTCTAAAGAGCTAGAAAACATAAAGCAAATATTACACAATAAGTGGATTAAACATAT
>CAIJFC010000268.1 GCA_903819815.1 uncultured Bacteroidota bacterium | reverse complement strand
TTCTGATAAGAAATTCATATTTTCAATTCGTCTAAGTGATACATCAAAACCAAATCCTTTTTTGGAATATCCAAAATTGGCAAGCAAAGCACTTCCTGGTTTTACAAACGTATTGTTAACGGTTATTGGATATAAAATAGCATCCTCCGACTTATAATTGTACTCGGAATTTAAATAAAAAGCATCGTGGCTATAATTAAATCTCCCAGCAAATGAATTGGTAAGCTCTTTAAAATTAGGATTGGCAATTGTTGTTTTCTCTTCTCTACCAACATAAGAAAATCCTACAGATAAATCAGATTTTTCCATTTTTAAAATCCCCGACAGATTTATGTCAGAATTTAATCCGTATATGGTTCCTTTGGCAACATCAAATCCGGTTCTTTGGTTTCCGTATAAACCTGTAAACGATAAATTTTCGTTAGGACGCAAAACAATTTTCCCACCACGAATAGCATTATTAATTCCTAACGAACGATCTTCCCAACTTCTTAATAACAATCCACTGCCAAACTGTTCGTAAAAATAACCAGCAGTGACATCTACTTTCTCCGTTTTATAATTTAGATAATAAGTGCCTAAGTTGGTTTTTTCATATTTAGGATTAAAATTTAAAAGTGATTTAGGAGCATAAGATTCTCCTTGAATTCCTGCAGTCCATTTACCATAATTATAATTCACCAATAAATAATTATTTGATCGAATAGGTTGATCTGGATGATTGATTCCTCTTTCAACATCGTTTAAATACCATTGAGAATTGGATTCAAAACCGCCAAATAATCTTCCTTTGGTTTTTTCTTCTTTAGGAGATGTTTGAGAAAATATTGAAATTGAACTGCAGATAGCAATTAATAAAAGACACTTTTTCATATTACAAACTCTTTAATTTTTCAAAAAATTCACTTTCACCACCCGGAGAATGTCCGTTTTGAACGAATACAATTTCATTGTTTTTTACCACTACTGTATAAGGAACATTTGCAATTGATAAACTTCTTTTGAATTCTTGATTGGTGTCCAGTAAAACGGTGTATTCCCAGCCTTTGCCATTTATCATTGGTTTTACTCTTTTTTCTGTTCTCGAATCATCAACCGAAACGGCTATTATTTCTAAATTTAATTTTTGTTTCCAATCACCATATACGTCACTAATCGCATCCAATTCTTGAACGCAAGGAGCGCACCAGGTTGCCCAAAATGAATAAACATAAAGAACGTCTTTTTTCTGAAAATCGGTATTGGTGTTTACTAATTCTCCTTTGAGGTTTTTGAGTTTAACATTCGGAAGTTGGTGTTGTGAATAAACTACTAAGTTGATAAAAGTGAATAGAATTAATAGTGTTTTTTTCATGATTTGGGCTTATTAGTAATTATTTCTTTGCAAATAAAGAATAAAAAATGCATTTATTTAAAAAAAAATAGTTTATTTGTATCATTAATTATTTAAAACTCCTAAATATGAAAAAATTACATTTATTATTTGCCTTTTTAACTTTCGGATTATTTGTTTCTTGTAGTAAAGATAACAATAATGGTGGTGATGGAAGCGCTGCACTTCAGTCTATTACAATAACGGCAAATACAACCGATGCCTATACAGGCGACAACATTCAATTTACTGTAAAAGGAAATAACAATGCTGATCTTTCCACCTCTGCAGTTATTTATGTAAATACTACTCCGCTTGTAACTAATTTCTTCACTCCAACTGCGGCAGGAACACTTTCTGTTTATGCTGTTTATCAAGTTTCTAGCACCGTTTCATTGACTTCTCCTACTATTCAAATACCAGTTACACAAGGAATTAGTTTTAATAAAAGAGTGTTAATTGAAGATTATACAGGGACATGGTGTCAATATTGCCCACGTGTTTCTTACGCTATTAGCCAAGTGCGTTTGCAAACTACAGATGCAGTGGTAGTAGCTATTCACAGAGGAAGCGATCCTTATAATTTTGCAGCAGCTTCTACATTAGAAACATTGATTGGACTTACAGGATATCCAACAGGAATGCTTAATAGAAAAACAGAATGGAATTATCCAGAAAATAATAATGTAGCTCAAGCAGTTAATTTAACTTCGGGAACAAACCCTAGAATCGGCTTGGCAATGACTAATTCAGTTGTTGGAAGTACCGCTACTGTTCAAGTTAATGTAAAATTTGGAAAAAATTTCTCAGGTTTAAAATTAGTGGTATATGCCCTTGAAGATAATTTATTATACAATCAAACCAATTCTACTAGTTTTTATGGAGGGGTTAACCCAATTGTAGGTTTTAATCACAAAGATGTATTAAGAGCATTTTTAACAACAAGTATTTTAGGTGACGATATCACTGGTGCAACAACTACTAACGGAGTTTTCACCAAATCATTTACTTATACTATTCCAGCAGGAACACAAGCGTCAAATATTCATTTTGCTGCATTTGTTGTTGATTCAACTGGTAAAGCTTTAAATTCAAGAGATGCTTCATCTACTGATACTCAAGCTTTTGAAGTTGAATAATTAGTACTATTCAAAATATTAAAGAGGCTTTTAGCCTCTTTTTTTATGTCAATTTTTTAATAAATAAAGACTTTAAATTATTATTTATTCAATAGGCCATAAAAAGTAAAAAATGACTTAATTTTACACAAAATACTTTCAACCATGAATAATATAGACTGGAAAATAGTTAAAGAATTTGAGGATATAACTTATAAAAAATGCAACGGAGTAGCTAGAATTGCTTTCAATCGCCCTGAGGTTAGAAATGCATTCCGACCAAAAACTACCTCTGAATTGTACCAAGCATTTTACGACGCTCAGGAAGACACCTCAATTGGTGTAGTTTTACTTTCTGCTGAAGGCCCTTCGAGTAAAGATGGTGTTTATTCTTTTTGTAGCGGTGGCGACCAAAATGCCCGAGGACATCAAGGATACGTGGGTGATGATGGCCAACACCGTTTAAATATTCTGGAAGTACAAAGGCTAATTCGTTTTATGCCAAAAGTAGTAATTGCTGTTGTTCCGGGATGGGCAGTGGGTGGCGGTCACAGTTTGCACGTAGTTTGCGATATGACTCTAGCGAGTAAAGAACACGCTATTTTCAAACAAACAGATGCCGATGTAACGAGTTTTGATGGGGGTTATGGATCGGCTTATTTGGCTAAAATGGTGGGTCAGAAAAAAGCACGTGAAATTTTCTTTTTAGGACGAAATTATTCCGCTCAAGAAGCAATGGACATGGGAATGGTAAATGCCGTAATTCCTCACGATGAATTAGAAGCTACCGCTTATGATTGGGCGCAGGAAATTCTTCAAAAATCACCAACATCCATAAAAATGCTAAAATTTGCGATGAATCTTACCGATGATGGAATGGTAGGACAGCAAGTATTTGCAGGGGAAGCGACGCGATTGGCTTATATGACAGAAGAAGCGAAAGAAGGACGAAATGCCTTTCTTGAAAAACGAAAACCGAATTTTGAGAAAAAATGGCTGCCATAAAGGAGAATTTTAGATTTCTGATTTTAGATTTTTGAAATCGGAACTACGGAATCTAAACGCTACAATCTATTATTCTAAACTCTATATTCTAAACTCTAAAATTATAATGAAACACTGGATTCAAGCTGCACGATTAAGAACATTGCCATTATCGGTATCTGGAATAATTGTAGGCAGTTTTTACGCCATGTCGCAATCGATGTTCAATTGGAGTATAGTTATTTTGGCGCTAATAACCACATTAGGATTCCAAATTCTATCCAACTTTGCTAACGATTACGGGGATGGTATCAAAGGAACTGATAACGAAGATCGGGTTGGACCAAAGCGAACGATTCAAAGTGGTGTAATTACTCCCCAGCAGATGAAAAAGGCTTTAATAATCACTTCTTTATTAACACTGTTTTCTGTAATTGCACTAATTTATGTTGCCTTTAAAGATCATAATTTGCTTTTTTCTTTTATTTATTTACTTCTTGGAATTTTAGCTATTGGTTCTGCAATTAAATATACGGTGGGCAATTCAGCTTATGGTTATAGAGGTTTCGGAGATTTATTTGTTTTTATTTTCTTTGGTCTAGTTAGTACTTTAGGAATCTATTTTATGTTTGCCAAAGAAATGGATTGGTTGTTACTATTGCCTGCAACTTGTATAGGTTTTTTAAGTGTGGCTGTTCTTAATTTGAATAATATGAGGGACGAAGAATCGGATAGAAAGTCCAATAAAAATACTATTGTGGTAAAAATGGGAGCCAGTAATGCAAAAGTATATCATTACTTTTTAATTATTTCAGCGATGATTTTAATCTTATTATTCTCTTATTTAAAAGATTTTACTTTTGATCAATACTTATATGTGATTGCTTTTTTTTCGCTATTAAAACATTTAAAAACAGTATACACCAATAAAAATCCTAAAGAATTAGACCCTGAATTAAAAAAAGTGGCTTTAAGCACATTTGCTTTGTCAGTCTTATTCTCACTAAGTTTGATTTACTTTTTACAAGATTTATTTGTAAATTTATTTTTAGGTGGAAGATAATTAGGTTAATTAATTTTAAATAAAATGAAAATTACTTTTTACGGACATGCCTCATTAGGAATTACCATTGCCGATATTCACATCATCGTTGACCCCTTCATTTCGGCTAATCCAAAGGCTGCATCTATTGATATTACTACATTGGAAGCTGATTATATTTTGCTAACTCATGCCCATCAAGATCATATTTTAGATGTAGAAGCTATAGCAAAAAGAACGAATGCAGTAATTGTTTCCAATGCAGAAATAGCTACCTATTACAGCAAAAAAGGGTTACAATCGCATCCTATGAATCATGGCGGAAGTTGGAATTTTGAATTTGGAAATTTAAAATTTGTAAATGCAATTCATTCAAGTTCTTTTCCCGATGGCACTTATGGAGGAAATCCTGGAGGTTTTGTGATTGAAGGGGAAAGAAAAAACATCTATATAGCTGGAGATACTGCTCTAACCATGGACATGAAATTGATTCCAATGCGAACCAAACTAGATTTAGCGGTACTTCCAATTGGTAATAATTTCACCATGGATGTTGAAGATTCGATTATAGCCTCTGATTTTTTAGAATGCGATAAAATTCTAGGATATCATTATGATACTTTCGGTTATATAGAAATAAATAAAGAGCAATCAATCAAGCAATTTTTCGATAAAGGCAAAGATTTAATGCTCTTAAATATAGGTGAAAGTATAGAATTGTAAATAATTAGCAAATTTGAAAGCGTCATATCACAAATACATCCTAGATTTTAAACAGCCCTCGGGAACCTCTCGTGGAGTGATGACTCATAAAGAAACGTGGTTTATAATAATTGATAATGATCATAAAAAAGGGATAGGAGAGTGTGGAATTCTTCGAGGTTTGAGTTGTGATGACCGACCTGATTACGAAGAAAAATTAGCATGGACTTGTGCCAATATCCAACTAGGAAATGACCAACTTTGGGAAGCGCTAATTGAGTTTCCATCTATACAATTTGGAGTCGAAATGGCGTTCCTATCCTTGGCTAGTGAAAACCCTTTTTTACTCTTTCCTTCTGCCTTTACAAATAGTTTAAAATCGATATCAATTAACGGTTTAATCTGGATGGGAAATAAAGCTTTTATGAAGCAACAAATCGAGGTAAAATTAGCCGACGGTTTTCATTGTTTAAAACTTAAAATCGGCGCCATTGATTTTGAGGAAGAATTGAAATTATTGAGTTATATTAGACAAAATTTTACTCCAGAACAAGTTGAAATTAGGGTAGATGCCAACGGTGCTTTTGATAAAATGGAAGCTTTAGATAAATTAAATCAATTATCTGGATTTAAATTACATAGCATCGAACAACCTATACAAAAAAACAATACTGACAGTATGTCAGAGTTGTGTAAAATGAGTCCAATTCCAATTGCATTAGACGAAGAGCTAATTGGGGTGTTTTCATTTGAAGAAAAAGAACAATTATTAATAAAAATTAAGCCCCAATACATCATTTTAAAACCCAGTTTTGTGGGTGGTTTTCGAGGTACAAATGAGTGGATTTTATTAGCTGAAAAACACAATATTAAGTGGTGGATTACGTCTGCTTTGGAAAGTAATGTTGGTTTAAATGCAATTGCGCAATGGACCTATTTAAAGCAAAATAGCTTGCCTCAAGGACTCGGAACAGGTGCGTTATTTACCAATAATTTTGATTGTCAATTGGAAGTTTCAAATGGGCAATTGTGGTTCAAAAAGGATAAAGAATTTCTTTTTGATTTTAGTCAATTTTAATTAAATTTAATAATATGAAAAATATAGTAGGGTCTCTAATTTTAGTTTTTAGTTCGATTACAGTTTGCAAAGCTCAAAAGGTATTTTCTGTAAATTATGAAAATCAAGCAGACGTTAAAGTGTTCGTAGTAGATTATGAAAACCAAGCTGATTTATTAGTTTATAAAGTGAAGTATGAAAACCAAGCGGGACAAAATAATGGTAAATGGTTTTTTACAAAATATGAAAATCAATCCAAAAAGAAAATCTACTTTGTGAAATATGAAAATCAATCCGATTTAAAAATCTACTTCGTAAATTACGAAAATCAAGCTGGTTGGAAAAATAATTCAAAACAACATTTATTGTACTAATAAATTCAAAACTCTTAAAATTAAATAAATAATGGGACTAATTAAAATATTTTCAGGAAGCGAAGTATTAGCGCAAGCACTTCAAGAACAAATTGAAGCCGTAGGGGTTACAACCGTTAAAAAAGACAACATACAATCAGCTAGATTGGCAGGTTTCGGCAATTCGGACTTAGCAGTAGAGCTATTTATACAAGAAGTAGACTTTGGAAAAGCCAGCCCTATTATTGAAGAGTTCCGAATGAGTATTTAAATTTGACCGCTATTTTTCAATTGACTTTATCTGATTTTAATCTATCTTTGCGCCTTTAAAATCTAAAAATATAAAATGATTACAGTCAATGATATTTCTGTTCAGTTTGGAGGAACTACCCTTTTTAATGACGTCACTTTCTCAATAAATGAAAATGATAAAATTGCCCTTATGGGTAAAAATGGAGCTGGAAAATCTACGTTACTGAAGATAATTTCAGGCCAAAGCAAACCCTCAACTGGAAATATCTCTGCTCCAAAAGAAGCTGTAATCGCCTATTTGCCTCAGCATTTACTTACTACTGACGGAGCTACTGTTGTTGAAGAAGCGTCCAAAGCATTCGGTGAAATTTTCTCTATGAAATCGGAAATTGATGCTATTAACGAGCAGTTAACGATCCGAACCGATTATGAAAGTGACGATTATATGAAATTGATCGAAAGAGTTTCTGACCTTAGTGAAAAATTCTACGCTATTGAAGAAGTGAATTATGAAGCTGAGGTTGAAAAAATCTTATTCGGATTAGGTTTCGTTCGCGAAGATTTTACGCGTCAAACATCCGAATTTTCAGGTGGTTGGAGAATGAGAATCGAATTGGCAAAAATCCTTTTAAGAAAACC
>CAIJFC010000267.1 GCA_903819815.1 uncultured Bacteroidota bacterium | reverse complement strand
AGGAATTAGGGTGTGTAATCCAAATTTCCCAACCGTATAAGCCATTCCTCCAAATGCGCCTAATGGAGCTAGATACATGACATATTTAAGTGCTTTAAAAACAATTTTAGAGCATTTATATAAAACGGCAACTATTTGCTCTCTTTTAGAATGATAATTCAATAAAACACCTATAATTATTGCAAAAATTAAAACTTGAAGTGTAGAATTGCTCATGAAAAAAGAAACCCAATTAAATCCTTCACCTGAACTTTGAGTATATTTACTTGCATCTTGAATATCTAAACCAGTCTTGTCAATTTTTCCAGGTTGTGCGATATATCCAACAATGATTCCTATGGCTAAAGCTATTGTAGAAACAATTTCAAAATATAGCAATGATTTTACACCAATTCGACCGACTTTTTTCAAATCGCCCATTCCTCCAATTCCCAATACAATGGTTAGAAATATTATTGGAACAATAAAAAGTTTTATGATACTAATAAATCCATCGCCAACAACCTTCATTTGAACACCGGTGTCTGGGGTATAATGCCCCACGAAAACACCAATCAAAATTGCGATTAAAACCCAAAAGGTTAGATTGGTAAGTATTGAAAAAACTAATTTTTTAGTTTTGGAATTGAAATTCATAGAGTTAATTATATTGGAATTAAAAAACTACTTGAAAGCTCAATTGCACTGTTGCAGTTTTTATTTTTTCATTGGCATTTAAAGTAGCATTAAATTGTTCATTATTTCTAGTAGAAACGGATGCTTGAATTTTTAAATCATTCCCTTTTAAATATTTTGTTATACCCATTGTAAATGCATCTTGATTGGATAATAAAGAAGAAGCTTTATTAAATTCTTTAGTTAATTTTTCATATTTAAAATCCAGTGAAAGTCCAGATTTAGAAACGTAACCCCCTTGAATATTATAGCCATTTCCTAAAGCCAAATAGTTACTAATTTCTGTCATAAATAAAGGCACAGTAGCCGTAGAATTTATAAAAGTGCCCTCAAGAGATAAAGCGGATGAACTTACATATTCACCTAAAAATGAAAATCCTTTATATTTAATTAGAATATCACCATATGATTTTCTATAATCTGGTAATTTTTGCTTGAAATTACTATCGTAAAATACAAAATCACCGTGACCTTCTCCCACTTTATTGCTAGCTCCGTTGTTATAACTAAAAGCCGCTCCCGCAAGAATTTTTATTTTGTCTTCGTGTAATAAATCTGCAATATAACCGTCGTTACCCGGTTTGAAATTACCTAATGGAAGAAAATCGATTCGTCCGCCATATTTTAATCCTCCTTTATCTACATCAATTGAATTGGCTCCAAAGGAATTAACTCCATCGCCAGAAGTAATAGCAAGTTTTGGCTTAACAATGAAAGATTTATTACCCAATTGGGTTTCTAAAAAAACACCAAATTCTCGTCCAGTGTTGCTGAATTCAGAACTAAATATTCCACGATCTACAAATTGAAGTTTATCTTCATAATATGTCATTTCTCTATTATTAGTGAAGGTTTGCTTTTGCCCAAAACTAATTTTCATTTTTGAAGTCGGGGAGTATGCCAACCAAGCATCCAAAAGCGGTTTTCCATTACTGAAATTATTTTGCAATAGAAAGGATACTTTTTCTTTGTACATACTTCCTGAAATAGACAAATAGGCATTTCTAGCATTCATGTAAGTACTAGCAACAGCTCCATCTGTTTTTTCATATTTATAGGCTCCTTGAATAAATCCACTAATCCTGAATTTATAGTCGCCATCATTAACATTAAAACCTAAGCCATCACCCAACTGGAATTCTTTTGATTCCGTTTTTATTTCAACTTGAGCCGAACTTGAATATCCTATCAATATAATTATAGCGGTTGCAATTGCTTTTAATTTCATTTTTGTGTTATATTTTTTCATTGGTTAAGTATCTATAAATTGGTAATTCTTGATTTTTTATAACTTTTAGCGTTTCAAATTTGACAAACCCATTTTCACTTTCTGGCTCTAATACCTCAGTTGCCATCTTAGCATTTTTTTGATCTAAATAGACAATAAATGTTCCTTTCGGGAAAGACTTTTCTGTTTCAGAAAGGCTTGTTTCGGCTTTTTGAGCATTGTATCCCTCTTCTTCATCTGGATTGACACGAATAGAGGTAACCGTATACGATTCTACTTTTATTTTTTTATCCTCAGAAAGTTCATCCACTTTTAATCCTAGAATAATTAATTTATCAACTAGAATTTTTTGTTCCGGAAGAATTAAATAAGCAGTAGGTCTTTTTCTTTCTAAAACAGGAGTACATTTAATTGCATTATTGACTTTTACATCTAAAGAGATTTCTGAATTGTCTTTTAAACTAATTGCCCTAATGGTTTGCGTTTCTTGTGGTTTATTAGCAACAACGACTAAATTCTCCGGTTTTGAATTATTGGAAATCCTTAGTACTTCTTTAATATTTGAGGCATCGTCATAAACTGTTTTTAGGAAAGACGTTGCAATTAAAAAAGTAGTGTTTATTCTTCTTTTGAAAGAGGTCTTTTGAAGGTTTACTCCTCGAATTTCAATTAGCGACGAAATACAATTGGTCAAAGCATACGAAGTAGTACTCGATCTAGCTTCGGTTGTACATTGATTAAAGTGTACTTCATTATTGTGTTTGACACTTGCGATGTAATCTCTAAAAATGAAATTATTGGATTCCATTACTTTTTTGGCATTACCCACAAAAACATTCTTCGTATAATCTCTTAAATTTTGAGGCAGATTCAAGTTGCCTGAATACATAAACATAGCATCATAAATGGAACAAATTCCGTCTGTTCCTAACAATCCGAATTCTTTTCTGAATGGACGGTATTCATGGAAATCAACGGCTACTTCTGCACCAAAATCACTAAATGCTTTTTTCAAGAAATTACTTTCTTTACACATCAATTTCACTTGATCTCTATTTAAATCCAATCCATTGGCAGCATAACGATCGAGTTTTTCATAACCATCAATGTTCGCCATGGGAACAATTGAAAGGGTAATTTTATCTAATAAATAAGTGTAATTTGGGTCGTTAAGTACTTTATCAATTAAAAATAACATCGTTTCAGTTCCCGCAGGTTCATCGCCATGAAGTCCGCCTTGAAACCATACTTTTATTTTTTCTTTTTCTTTTCCATTGTCTTTATTCAAGACTACCATTGGAATTTTCTTATTTTTTTGGCTTTCGCCAATAAAGGAAAGTGAAATTTCTTGAGGGTGTTCCGCAACTAATTTATTAAGATATTCCATCATATCATTATAATTAGTAAATCCTTTTTTAGAGAACGCAGGCGTATGAATATCCAATTCTGAATCTGGAAAAAACTTTTTCGTTATTTCGTCATTTTGCGGATTGAATTGCCCGAACATTCGAAATACAATCAGATTTAAAAAAACCAGTAATTTGATTTTATTTATCATACTATTAAAATGAAAAAGTAGTAATTACTCTTGTGATAAATTCATTACCTCTTATTAAATTTCCATTGATATCATTCGATCCTGTTTTGGCATTGATATAGGTGAAATCCAATTGAATTTTAGCCCCATAATTTCGAGCTAGGTATTTTGTAATTCCAAGGGTATAATAATTAGAGCGATTGTAATACGTTCCATTATTTAAAAATGAATTGGTTTCAGGTTTCAGATGGGCAATTCTTCCATCTATTGAAAATAGGTTTTTGAAAACGTAACCACTTTGTAGGTTATAACCCTCACCAACCATCATTCTTCCTTTAATATAGCTGTCAACATCCTGAATTCCGTTTACGGTAAAGACTGTAGAAGTTGTTCCGTCTACCCGAACCCTTTGAGTAATGCCGCTTGGAACTCTTGCAGAAGCATTTATATATTCTCCTAAAAGTGAAAAACCTCGGTATTTAAACAAGAAATCAATGCCGTATTTCATATAATCAGGTAACAATTCCTTATTCAGATTGTCTAAATATAATATAGTCCCACTTTCACTTCCTCTTCTATCGCTAATTCCAACATTGTAACTATAGTTGGCTCCTATTACAAATTTTGGAGTTAATTCTCTTTCTATGTCTGCTTGACGGTATTGCCCAAAATTATTGAAAAGTCCGAAAGGCAAATAATCAATTCGTCCACCATATTTTAATCCCCCATGGTCTTTTCCGAAAACATTAATTCCGTCTCCATTGGTAATAGCAAACTCAGGTTTTATATAGGATTGCTTTGATATTTTATAGGTAGATTCAGCAAAAATTCCAAATTCACGAACAGAGGCAAAAGCGGCAGATATTGGACTTCTTTCCGCTAGTTGTAGCGTTGTAGAACGCATTCCAAGTTCTCGATTGTCTGTACCAGTTGCTTTTTGTCCAAAACTTAATTTGATTCGTTTGGTTACATCATACGCAACCCAAGCATCAAAAACTAAGCTGCCAATAGATGCATCGCTCTCGCCTCCGCCAGTTAAATCGAGTTGTAAGCGATACGATATTTTATCTTTTTTTGAACTTCCTGAAAAATTCAAACGAGCCCTTCTCAATCTCATTCTATTGTATAATGAGGAATCATCGTTGTCTAGATATTTTTTGCTTTCGGTAATGGGCTGAAGATATCCTGAAATTTCCATTTTATAGTTATTGTCGTTTCCTGAAAATTCCAAGCCCTCTCCAAATTTATATTTGTTAAGAACAATTACTTGTGCATTTGAATATTCTACAACCAAAAGCAGTAAAAAGCTTAAAGTTAGTATCCTTTTTAGATTCTTCATTTTTGTTTCTAACTTTATCAAATTAATTTCTAAGATTCCAAGAACTATCTACTCTCAATCCATCAATAATTACATTTGGAGAGTTGACATTGTCTTGTCTAAGCGCAACTCTACCCGGAAGAATATCAACTGAAGAAGTGTCTTCAATTCCAATAGTTGGAACACTAGGCTCAGTTAAGTAGCTTGAAGTGGTGTCAAAAACATACAAACTTGTTTCGTCTCGACCAAGGATTCCATTGGCATTAGTTACAGTTGAATTAACAATTTTATATTTAATAACTACAAGATAAGTAGTCCCATAATCATATAGATTCGTTGTGTATCTATTGGTTAAATTAGCCGCAAATCCAAATTTGAATTTTGCGGGATTGGTAGCATCTTGATTGATCATTAACTTACCTCTATATGCCGTATCTGCAACATCATTATTTCCAAAACCAAAGAAATATTGGTCTATACATAAAGGGGATGCAGTCGCTTTTATAAGAAAGGAAGCGTATACCGTTCCTGATGAAACCGATGTAAACTGCAAAGAAACATCTTGTCCAATACTTGTTACACTAGCAGCATTTCCTATTCCAGATCCAAAATAATTTGGAAACGTAAGTCCTGGTGAAGTGGTCAAAATTGGGTTAGTGGTACTGCTACTATGTGCAACCCATCCATTTGCTGTTAAAGCAGTTCCAGCTGTCGCATCAAAATTATCTGAAGCAATATTTGCCGCCGGAATATTTGCTGTTACTGTAAATGTAGCCGTTGCAGTCCCTGAAGCAAAAGTACCAAATGCAGCTTGAGTAGCAGTGATAGTAGAGGTTCCAGCACCTACAACGGTAATTGTTGATCCGCTAATTGTGGCAACAGAAGTAGTACTACTGGTATAGGAGAATGCGCCACCACTATTTGAAGTTGGGGGAGTTATTTGAAAAGGAACACTTCCCATCATTTTTGAAGGAACGTTAAACGCACCAATTGTTGGTGGTTCTAATTGAGAAACAGTGAATGTTGCTGCAACAGATCTTGAACCATAACCAGCATCTGCAGCTTGAGTAGCTGTTATTGTGGTAGTTCCAATTCCAACAACCGTTACAGTTGAACCACTTATTGTTGCAATTGAAGGATCCGCGGAGATGTAGGTAAATGCACCGGCACTATTTGAAGTTGGTGGAGTTATTAAAAAAGGCAAGCTTCCCATTCGTTTTGCTGGAACCGTAAAAGTACCTAATGTAGGAGGAAATGGACTTACATCTTCAGTCGTACATGATAAAAAGCATGATAATAAAAATAATACAGAAAATGTTAATGAATATTTGTAAAATAGTTTCATTATAAATGGGTTT
>CAIJFC010000266.1 GCA_903819815.1 uncultured Bacteroidota bacterium | reverse complement strand
AGTACACTATTGGATGGATAAAGAAAAAATATCTTTAGACAGGGTTCTTGTTATTACTGACGATTTAAATTTATCATTTGGCACCATTAGAATTCGATCAAAAGGAAGTGATGGCGGCCATAATGGATTGAAAAATACTACCCAAGTTTTAAATACTCAAGAATATGCTCGTTTTAGATTTGGAATCAGTGATGCCTTCAAAAAAGGGAAGCAAGTAGATTATGTTTTAGGTAATTGGGATGAAGAGGAAAAAACAAAACTTCCTGAAAGACTAGAAATAGCAGCTGAAATTATAAAATCGTTTGGACTAGCTGGGTTAGAAATTACGATGACATCATTTAATGGTAAGTAACAATAATGGTATGAAATTTGTTGTTATGTTTTAATTATGTTAAAGTTTTATATGTTTTTGTTGAAAAACCGTTATCTTTACAAAAATTTTTAATGCTAAAAAATTACTTTTATATTGCTTTATCGGTACTTCTACTAAGTTCTTTGAGCGCTAAAGCTCAAGATAGTAAGGTACAGGCTAGAAATCAAGAAACTTCAATTGAAGGCTTGAGTTTCTATCCAAACCCTGTGAGCAATGGTAAGATTTACATTACTTCAAAATTATCTTTAGACAAAGAAATCACGATTTTTGATGTTTTAGGAAAAAAAGTACTTCAAACAGTATTAAACTCAAGAGAGTTAAATATTTCTGCATTATCTCCAGGTGTTTATATCATCAAAATCAAAGAAGGAGAAGCTACTGCGACTAGAAAACTTATAGTCAAATAGTTATCTTAATTTACCCATTTATTATTTAATGTAATATTTACATACTATCTGATATTTATTTTCGGATTACTTCTTATATTTGTATACTATTTTAAATTAAATTAAAAATTATGAAAAAAATTTACTTATTTACTTCAATGTTGTTTCTTTTTATTGGATTCACATCGAATGCTCAAGTTGTAATTAGCCAAGTATATGGTGGTGGTGGTAATACTGGTGCTCAATATACAAATGACTTTGTTGAATTGTTTAATAGAGGAACAGCTAGCGTTGACATTTCAGGTTGGTCTGTTCAGTATGCTTCGGCCACAGGCCCTTCTGCTACTCCATTTGCATGGGCTGTTAACTCAATTCCAGCGGGAACTTCTATTGCGGCTGGAAAATATTATTTAATAAAACTTGCTGCTGGTACTACTGCAAGTTCAGCTTTACCTACCCCTGATTTAGATGTTACTACTTCACCCATAAACATGTCAGGAACTGCCGGAAAAGTAGCATTGGTTAACTCCGCAACAGCACTTACTGGCACTACTTTAACTGTTGGTACTTATGTTGACATGGTTGGCTTTGGGCCAACAGCTTCTTATTATGAAGGTACCGCTGCTGTAGCAATTTTATCTAATACTACTGCCGCTATTCGATTAAATGGTGGTTGCACTGATAATAATGCTAACAATACTGATTTTACAGTTGGAGCGCCAGCCCCAAGAAATTCTGCAACAGCTGCTAGCATTTGCTCAACAGCTCCAAATATTGCTATTACCTCTCCAGTAAATGCAACTATTTATAATCCTTTAACAACAAGTGTTACGGTAAACGTTTCTGTATCTAACTTTACTGTAGCCAATGGAACCGGAACTGGTCACATTCACTACACTGTGGATGGCGGAGCAACTGTTATGAAATACGACACCGCTCCAATTGTATTGAACGGATTGACTGTAGGAAGTCATACTGTTGTAGTAACTTTAGTTAATAATGCTCACGCGCCTCTATCTCCTGCTGCAAGCGCAACAACTCAATTCACCATTGCTGCATTTACAAATGTTGCCAACATTTCCGCTTTAAGAGCCGGTACTTTAAATGGTTATTACACCTTAACTGGAAATGCAATCGTTTCTCACGTTAGAACACCTGCAGGAACTGTTACAGTAAATACAACCAGAAATCAAAAATTTATTCAAGATGCAACTGGCGGAATCTTAATTGATGATAGTGCTGGAAAAATCACAACTCCATTTGCTTTGGGAGATAGCATGAACAATGTGTCTGGTCAATTAGTTGACTTTAATGGTATTTTAGAATTGGTGCCTTTACAAAATCAAACAGTTGTTTCTTCAGGAAATACGCTAACTCCTCAAAATATTACCATCGCTGCATTAAATGCAAATGTAAATACATACGAAAGTAAATTAATTAGTTTTAATGGTATTACAATTACAGGGACTGTGTCTGCAGGTGTAGTAACTCCTTTAACCGCAGGGCAAGTATTTACAACTAGTACTAATTATAATGTATTTGACGGAACAACTAATGGAGTATTAAGAACTGGATTTGCTGAAGCAAATTACATTGGAGCAACAATTCCTACTGTAGCATTTAATATCACCGCTTTAGGGTATGACAATGTATCAACAGCTAATCCTCCAGTATTGACTCCACAATTTATTCCGAGAAATTCTGCCGACTTCTCAGTTACTTTACTTCAAACGCAAAATAACGAAATCGCTGGTTTAAAAGTATATCCAAATCCAGTTTCAAATGGAGTTTTACATGTTGAATCTAACTTGAATTTGGAAAGAACAATATCTTTATTTGATGTTTTAGGAAAACAAGTAATCTCTACTACAACTTCAAATACTACTATTAATATTGCTAATTTAAATAGTGGTATCTATATAGTTAAAATTACTGAAGGCGGAAAAACAGCTACTAAAAAACTAGTTGTAAAATAATTCCAAAATCATTCAATAAAAAAACCTGTTCCATTCGAACAGGTTTTTTTATGCCTTAAATTTTATTTCTAATTACTATATCTCGACATTACCCTTCCTAATTTCAGAGAAAAAGAATTGATCAATTTAGAATAATCCATAGCAAGTGACATTGTATCTGAATTATCCACCGATGGATCAGGTAAAATTGAACCTTTTAATTCTTCGATAATTTTATCCACTAAATACCATCTCATGGTTAAAATGGTTTCGGAAACGTATTGGCTGATCGTCTCGTTTTTTTGTTTGACAAAAATATTTTGACCTCCCCAATCGTGCAATGCCAATTTTTCATCTTCCATCAAAATATCGGTTACTTCTTGAGCAAACTCTTGAGGCAATTGCATTAAATAATGCTCAATATTGAAAGTCTCATTCTGATTAAAATAATTTATTAGATTGGTGTAAATGTCTTTAAAAAGAGGATTTGCCAATTCAACTTCGTCTTCTTGCAAACTCAAATATACTCTTTGATAAACAAAATATTCTTTTTTCTCAACCGTGTTTTCAACCTCGCCGTTGGCATTTGTTTTTAACAATACATCTTCAAATTCTTCTTTACTATTTCCATAAAGAAGTAAGATTTTAATTATGGTTCTTTCTAGTTGGTATAAAACATCTACTTTTTCCACTTGATTTAAAGATTCACTCTTTATAACCTCAAATGATTTTTGCTCTTGTTTTATTTTTTTACCAATTTCAGAAATGTCTTTTTTAATCAATTGCGCTAGCGTGCTCAACAAAACTTGCTCCGAAATATCCATTATTCTGGAACATTCCTGTATGTATATTTCACGTTGAATTCTATCTGGAATCTTAGAAATACTTGCTACAATTTCACGAATTAACTCCGCTTTTTTTATTGGATCATTCTTGGCATCTTTCATCAATAAAGACGCTTTGAATTGAATAAAATCTTTAGAATTCTCTTCTAAATACAAAACCAAATCTTCGTAAGGCATTTTCTTAGCAAAACTGTCTGGGTCTTCGCCGTCAGGGAATTCACAAACTCTGACGTTCATTCCTTCTTCCAGAATTAAATCAATTCCTCGAATGGAAGCGCGTAATCCGGCGGCATCGCCATCAAAAAGTACCGTTACATTTTTGGTCAATCTATTAATTAATCGGATTTGATCTGGTGTTAAAGCGGTTCCTGATGAAGAAACTACGTTTTCAATTCCCGTTTGGTTGAATTGAATTACATCGGTATATCCTTCAACCAAAAAGCAATTATTTTGTTTTGCAATAGCTTGTTTCGCCTGATAAATTCCGTAAAGCACTTTGCTTTTATGGTAAATATCGCTTTCTGGTGAATTGAGGTATTTAGCTGCTTTTTTATCATTGGTTAATATTCTTCCACCAAATCCCAAAACTCTTCCCGACATACTTTGAATTGGGAACATCACACGTCCTTTAAATCGGTCGAAAGGTCGGTTGTCACGTGGAATTGTTAATCCGGTGCTTTCTAAAAACTCCAATTTATAGCCTTTTCCTAGGGCTTCTTTTGTAAAAGCATCCCAGGCTTCAGGCGAATATCCAAGTGAAAATTTCTTAATGGTTTCATTGGTAAAACCTCTTTCCTTAAAATAGGAATAACCAATGGCTTTTCCTTCCTCAGTATTTAAAAGGGCATCTTGGAAATAATTTTTAGCAAATTCGGAAACCAAATACATACTTTCTCGAACATCGGTATTGGCTTTTTCCTCATCGGTTTGTACCGTTTCTTCAATTTCGATGTTGTATTTTTTTGCTAAATACCGAATGGCTTCTGGATAGGTAAAATGCTCGTGCTCCATTAAAAAGGCAACCGAATTTCCCCCTTTTCCGGAACTAAAATCTTTCCAAATTTGTTTTACTGGAGATACCATAAACGATGGGGAACGCTCGTCAGAAAATGGACTTAGACCTTTGAAGTTACTTCCCGCCCGTTTTAGTTGTACAAAATCACCAATAACCTCCTCAACACGAGCGGTTTCGAAAACGGTATCTATGGTTGCTTTTGAAATCAATTTTAATTTAGGTTCAAAGGTTAAGGCTCAAAGTTACCAATTTTTTTGAGTTATTGGGTATTACTTTTTTCTTTCAATGACATAATTTACCATCATGATCAAAGAATTTTTATAGTCTGATTGCGGATAATGTTCTATTAATTGGAGTGCTTCTTGTTTAAATTGAATCATTTTTTGCTCCGCATAGGCAAGTCCGTTATTGTTTTTTACAAATGCAATCACTTCTTTAACCCTCTTTTTATCTTTATTGTGATTTTTGATGGAGTTGATCAACCAGCTTTTTTCTTTTGAAGTACAATTATTCAAAACATGTATTAAAGGCAAAGTCATTTTTTGTTCTTTTATATCAATGCCTGTTGGTTTCCCAATTGCCTCTTCAGAATAATCAAATAAATCGTCTTTAATTTGAAAAGCCATTCCTATAAGCTCTCCAAATTTTCTCATATTTTCAACCTGAATTTCATCATCGATTACCGATTTTGCGCCAAGAGCACAGCAAGCAGCAATTAAAGTAGCCGTTTTCTTTTGAATAATTTCATAATAAATAGCTTCGGTAATGTCCAATCTTCGTGCTTTCTCTATTTGAAGTAATTCCCCTTCGCTCATTTCCCGAACGGCAACTGAAATGATTTTTAATAAATCAAAATCGCCATTATCGATAGAAAGTAACAAGCCTTTCGATAATAAATAATCACCAACTAATACCGCAATTTTATTTTTCCAAAGGGCATTTATGGAGAAAAAACCTCGTCTTTGATTGCTGTCGTCAACCACATCATCATGAACTAAAGTGGCGGTATGAATTAATTCAATAACTGAAGCTCCTCTATATGTTCTTTCATTTACAATCCCATTTGAAAGCATCTTTGCAGTTAAAAAAACAAACATTGGGCGCATTTGTTTCCCTTTTCTATTTACAATATAATAGGTAATCCGATTGAGGACAGCGACTTTAGAAACCATTGATTCTCGGAACTTTAATTCGAAAAGATCCATTTCTAAAACAATCGGATTTTTTATTTCAGCAATTATATTCATAGGACTCAAAGATACTGTTTTGAAATTGTATTGAAAATATTTTTTTTATTACAATTAAACTTTTTACTTTTGTTAAAGTCCTATTAATAAATAAACTAAATAATACTAAATATGAAAACAAATTCAATTTTAAAAATAACTTTTTTGTTTGCGATTATTTTATTCGCAAGTTGTACTAAAGACAACAATGATCTTGCTAATGCATTTACTACTGAAGATTTACAAACTAATGCTAAATTAGACCAAGTAGCCAATGATTTATCTGATATTATTGACGATCAATATTTTACAGAAAATCCTGCAGGGAAAACTATCGCGCCAACAGAATCGAATCTTTTACCTCCTTGTGTTACAGTAACTAGAACTTTTACTTCAACAACTTGGACTAGAACAATTAATTTTGGAACTACAGGTTGCGCAATGCCAAATGGAGCAATTTTAAGAGGTATTATTAGAGTTAGTGGAGTTTTACCTTATTCTACCTCAAATTATGTGATTACTTATACGTTTGATGGTTTCCGATACAATGACTTCTTGGTTCAAGGAAATAGAACAATTACAAGGTCTTTAGGGACTTCTACTTATCAAGTAAACACTCACCCAATTTGTGTAATGGACATGAATATGACATTTACTAATTCTAGAGGTATTTTCACAAGAGTTGGTACAAGAACTAGAGAATGTATTGAAGGATATACTACAGCTATTTGGACAGATAACGTTTATGTTATTACTGGAAATTGGACAACTACTTTCCCTAATGGAAATGTTCATTCAAATGCCATTTCTAACACTACACCTTTAAGAGTAAGATTAAATTGTGATTACAGAGTGGTTTCTGGAGTTGTAAATATTACAAGGCCAAATCACTCCGCAGTTTTAGATTATGGTGCTGGAACTTGTGACAATCTTGCTACCATTTCAATTGATGGAGGAACACCAGTTACAATTACATTCTAATAATTAGAATTAGTTTATAAAAAAAACGTTCAGAAATTCTGAACGTTTTTTTTATACTTCTTTATTCGCTAATTGTCCACAGGCAGCATCAATATCTTTACCGCGACTTCTTCTCACTTTTGCCACTATATCATTTGCGGTAAGCGCATTAATATATGCATTAATTGATTCATCCGATGCTTGTTGGAATTCCCCGTCATCTATAGGGTTGTATTCAATTAAATTGACTTTGCAAGGAACATATTTACAGAATTTCACTAAGGCATCAACTGATTCCTTATTGTCGTTAATTCCTTTCCAAACCACATACTCGTAAGTAATTTTACTTTTTGTTTTTGAATACCAATATTCTAACGATTCCCGTAATTCGGATAAAGGAAAATTAGCTGAAAACGGCATTATTCGGGAACGTATTTCATCTATTGCAGAATGTAATGAAACTGCCAATTTAAATTTAACTTCATCATCGGCAAGCTTTTTTATCATTTTAGGAACGCCTGAAGTAGAAAGAGTAATTCGCTTTGGAGACATCCCCAATCCTTCATTAGAAGTGATCATGGAAATTGCTTTTAGCACATTATTATAGTTCATAAGTGGCTCGCCCATTCCCATAAAAACTATGTTGGAAAGTGGATGATTGTAATACAAACGGCTTTCTTTGTCAATAGCGATTACTTGGTCGTAAATTTCTCCAGGTTCCAAATTTCTCATTCTTTTTAAACGCGCTGTAGCGCAAAAGTTACAATCTAAACTACAGCCTACTTGACTGGAAACACAAGCGGTAGTCCTTGTATTTGTTGGGATTAAAACACTTTCTACCACCAATCCGTCATGCAATCGAACGGCATTTTTTACCGTTCCATCAGAACTGCGTTGCATCGTATCCACCTTGATATGATTGATTACAAAATTGTCTTCCAACATCAATCGGGTTTCTTTTGAAACATTAGTCATATCATCAAAACTATGTGCGCCTTTGCTCCACAACCATTCATAAACCTGGTTTCCACGAAAGGCTTTGTCTTGATGGGCAACAAAAAAATCACGCAACTGCTCTTTTGATAATGCTCTTATGTCTTTTTTCTCGATTTGCATGGTGCAAATTTAGTTTAATTTGTGGATTTGTTTATTTGATAAATTGATAACTTTTTTTAAAAGATAATAATAAACAAAAGTTTATTAAAAAACCAAACTATTGTCTTTTAAAAAAATTCCAACTTTCTAAGAATACATCGATATCTTTAGGATTATTGTGTTCTCCATTAATAACTTTTAACAGTACCACTTCGGGCTTTCCTTTTTGCTTAAAAGTATATTTTTCGATTGTTTTACCATCGGGTTGTAAGTCAGGCAAATCTTCCTTTTTTGGTTCGCCATTATATCCATTTACAGTAGCCCAATAATGAAAGGTATCGTCAGTAGAAACCACTAATCCTTTATTTTTTGCTGAAATACCACCATTATAAGGATTGGTTGGGTCGTTAGTTCCATTGATAATCATGACCGCAATTGGCATTTTCTTTTCGATACAATCCATATTATTTGCCTCGGGTAAATTGGCTACAATTGCCGTTATTGCTTTAAATTTCTCAGGCATTGTCATTGCTAATTTATAAACCATGTGGCCGCCTCCAGAAGTTCCAATAGCAAAGACTTTTTGGCGATTTATAAAATATTTAGTACCGCAATAGTCTATCATTTTACTGAAAAAAGTGTTGTCATCAATGTTTTCGACATTTGCAGCAGCAGGAGCATTTTTTCTACATTCATTCCAATTTTTTAAATAACCGTCTGGAAACAAAATGATCAGATTTTCTTTATTGGCAATATCCAATAATTTTGAAGTTCCTTTCATAGATTTTATTCCATTGCCTCCGGAACCGTGCAGTACAAATATCAAACTTGCATTAGTACTGTTTTTCAAAGGCAAATTAAAATGAAACGTTCGATAGTGGCCATCGATCATAATGGAATCGTTTATCACTTGCGCGTTTAATTTGATTAAAAAGAGTAAAAAAACTATTGAAATTATTGATTTAGAATTGATTTTCATAAAATTTGAGGTGTAACTAATTTAATTACAAACGCTTTATTGTTAGCTTCCGATTTAGTATTACAAATTTAGTTTAATTTATGGATATGTTTATTTGATAAATTGATAACTTTGAAAAATAAAAATACTATCAAAAGATGCACTTTATTTCCCAAGAATTAGAAGATTATATCGAACAGCATTCTGAAAATGAACCTGATTTATTAGCTGCTTTAAATAAGGAAACCTATCAAAAAATTCTATTGCCAAGAATGTTGAGCGGTCATTTTCAAGGACGTGTTTTGAGTATGCTTTCTAAATTAATTCGCCCCGTGAATATCTTAGAAATTGGAACATTTACAGGTTATGCAGCTTTGTGTTTGTGCGAAGGAATGCAGGAAAATGGTCAGTTACACACTATTGACATTAAAGAAGAATTGGAAACTATTCAAAGAAAGTACTTTGATAAATCTCCTTGGGGAAGTCAAATTTTCCAACATTTAGGAGAGGCAATGGCAATTATTCCAACATTAGAACTAAAATTTGATTTGGTTTTTATAGATGCCGATAAAGAAAATTACATCCATTATTTTGAGTTAATTCTTCCTAAAATGAATAAAGGAGGCATTATTTTATCGGATAATGTTTTGTGGAGCGGGAAAGTTTTAGAGCCTTTACAGAAAAATGATTTGAGTACAAAAGTCCTTTTAGAGTACAATGAATTATTGAAAAATGATTCTCGAGTTGAAACCGTTTTGTTACCTATTCGTGATGGATTAACCGTTTCTAGAGTTAGATAATTATTTTTTTAAATTGTAGAAAACGAAATAATTTATAAAATAAAAATCCAAAAATAAATCCATCTATATAGCCACAAATTATGTCTGTTGGATAGTGTAATCCTAGATAAATACGACTAAATGCGAAAATTAGTGGCCACAAAAATAACAAACCAAAATACTTGAATTTATCTTTTAGAATTAAGTATAAAAATGAGGCAATTGCCATTGAATTTGAGGCATGCCCAGAGAAAAAACTAAATGTTTCACTCGGTTTTACTACCCTAATTAACCCATTGATTTTAGGGTCACTGCATGGACGAAGACGTTGAAAAGTGTCTTTTACAAGATTTGTAAATTGATCGGAAATAGTGATTAAAACCATTACAAATAATAGCAAATATAGGGTTTGTTTCACTCCAATTTTCTTATAAATAAGATAAAGTAGAATTAAAAAAAATGGAGTCCAATTACTTTGCTTTGTAATAAACATCCAGAAAGGATCGAAGGTGGAAGATCCTAGCCCATTTAAAAAAATAAGTAGTTCTTTATCGAGTGCTAGTATTTTATCGAGCATTAGGATTGTCTTTTTATTGGACCTTCGCTTTCTATTGTTTCCGAATTTTCAATATCAATTTTAACTTCTTCAACAACTGGAGAAACTTCTTTGAGCAAATTTTCTTTTGCTTTACTAATTTCCTGATTGATATTTCCAGTAATATCGGTTATCGATTTAGAATCTAACCCATTTGCTTCAGCTCCTTTTTGAATTTCACTTTTAATATCATTGGTAGCGTTTTTCAATTGCGCCATTGCTTTTCCCATGGTTCTGGCAATATCAGGGATTTTATCCGACCCAAAAAGCATCAAGACCACAAATAAAATTAGAATTAATTCGCCTCCGCCTATTCCAAACATATCGATTTATTTTATTGCAAAGTTACTAAGTTTTTATAAAGGTAAAAATCTAATTCAAAAATAAAACTTTCTAGCTTTTCTATTTAGGAATAGCATTGTAGTTCACGGCTAATTTAGAAATTAAAAATAACATCATCGTTCTATTTTTGACTTTTAAAGCGGCTGTAAACTCTTTGTCCTCTATGATATATCGTTGAAAATCATCAATATAAATTTCTGGGACTTTCAATGTTTCTATATAGTATTTGTCTTCATATAAAATTCCTATTTTATCTAGTAGCCGTTCTTTTCGTTCTACAACAACTTCCTTTTTTAGCATTGCTGTTCGCCCCGACATCCAACTAATTGGAGCGTCTAATAACCCACTGGTTGCGGTGTGTAATTTTCGTTCAGCAGGAGTATATTGCTTTTGACCCGGAATTATACTCACCCCTTCGGCTGCATTTTTCTTTACAATAACCTCATCAAGCTCATTGATTTTAGGGTACATATTTACGGTAATCGTTCCTGATTTTAAATCGTCTTCATCAATTAATAGTCTTCTCATTTCCAAAGATTTTGATGAAAATACCAAAATGTCGTCGGCTTTAGCCAATATAGAAAACTCCCCTTTGCTATTGGTTACAGTCACTTTTTCATTACCTAAATTCACAACATCAATTCCTGAAAGTAAGGCGTCATCGGCTGCAATAATACCTTGAAGCAGTTTCTCATTACGATCTTGTGACCACAATGAAAAGGTGCTAAAAAATAAAAGTAGGACAACCCATTTTTTCATATAATAAAGAAACTGTTTTATTAGTTGTAAAAGTATTTAAGTGAAATTAGAAATTAACATTTGGATTGGTAAAGTTATGTTAATATATAATTATCTATTATTGAAAATAAAATGATAAAATGGGTAACTTTGAATTTCTAAATTAAAATAAATGAAAAATTGCATTATCGCAAGCACCTCCACTTTGTACGGAGGAAGTTATTTAGACTATTTACTACCAGAATTGAAATTGCATTTTGAGAATTGCAAAACGATTCTTTTTATTCCCTATGCGCAACCAAGTGGAATTTCGTATGAAGAATATACCAATAAAGTGGCTGTGGCTTTCGCCGAATTAAATATTATTGTAAGAGGAATCCATGAATTTGAAAATCCAATTGCAGCAATTGAAGAAGCCGAAGGAATTTTCACGGGTGGTGGAAATACCTTCTTATTGGT
>CAIJFC010000265.1 GCA_903819815.1 uncultured Bacteroidota bacterium | reverse complement strand
TTATTGTCACGTTTAAATTTTTCTATAATTGAAATATTCCTCCGAAAGCGATAATTTTCTGAAAAAACATAAAATTTTGTGAAGCACTGTCGGCATTATCAAAAGTCGTTTTTATATTTGGCAAATTGATGTACCCCCCTTTTAATTCTCCTTGAATAAAATAGTGCTTAAAGAATGTAATGTTAAGACCTGCTTTCACAGAAAAACCATAACCTGCAATATTAAAATCATCGTGACGCTCTTTTCTCATTAACATCACATTTGTTTTAGGATATAAAACCCCAGCTCCGATACCTTCTGTTAAGCTTATTTGGATTTTATCGGTATCATTTATTTTAAATAATTTTGATATATCATCTACTCTTGAAAATTCTGAATTCACATAATTTAATCCATCGGTATGTTCAAAAGTTAAAAAACTTTCGTCGGATAAATCTACATATCCGTTATTAATAACTGTTGAATTGTATAAATTTGGATAAGTTCCAGAAATTCTTGCCGATTGATTTTGAACCATAACATATTTCATGTGATCAACTCCAATAGAAATATTATAGTGGTCATTAATGAAATATCCTACTCTAAAATTGGTTTGAGGAATTGTCATCTTAGCAGGGTTTATATAGTCAATATGCCACCCTACAGGACGGTCGACAGCGGCTACATCGTAAAGTGTAAAATCGTAATTAGCACCCTTAAAATGAATGTCTGAATTGGTATAACTATCGCGATTCCCACCCCAATAAAAATACATTTTTCCTTTATTATGAGCTGTATATTTTCCTGAACTTGGTTTAATGTCTTGAGAGAAACCTATTGAAAAGCACAAAAGGCTAATTGTAATAAATAATTTTTGCATTGAATATTTTTTTAAAATTTTATAAAATACTTTTCAGTATTAGGGAACAAATATAATTACGTTTTTTGTGGTTTTTTTAATTTCTGCTTATTGTTTTAAAAAGTTTAATATAATCTTAAGACTTCATTATAGGTTTCAACCCAATTTTTGGCAATTATATCATCGTTAAATTTTTGAACAAATTCGAAGCCTTTTTGTTTCATTAACTCTCTTTTTTCTGAATTAGCTAATATTTCTTCTAATTCACCTTTAATTTCTTCAGTATTCAGGGGGTCAATATATACTGTATTTTCTCCTCCAGCTTCTGAAAAACACCCGCCTTTTGAAGTTATTACAGGAGTTTTCGAATACAATGCTTCAATAATTGGAATTCCAAATCCTTCAAAAACGGAGGGATAAATAAATACGGAAGCCATTCTATAAATTGATGCTAATTCTTTCAATTCAACATTTTCAAGGAATACCACTTTATTTTGAAGGTTATTTTCAACGATATAATTTTTGATTTCTTTAAAATAAACTGTTTTTTTACCAATGATAACTAATTGCGTTTCAATTTCTTTTATAGCTTTAATAACTGAAAGTACATTTTTTCGGGTTTCAATTGTACCAACATTCAAAATAAAGTGGTTTGGTAATTGGTATTTTGATCTTGTTAGTTCTAAATATTCAATTGGTATTTCCTCTTTGAAAATTGGAGCACATACTTGATAAATTACTTTTATTTTGTCAGGATTAATATTTAAATAAGTGACGATATCTTTTTTTGTTTGCTCGCTTATTGCAATCACTAAATCGGCATTATTAGCAGCATATTTAAATTTGTAATAATGTATTTTACGATCAAAATAAGAATACAAATTAGGATATCTCATGAATATTAAATCATGAATTGTCACCACAGTTTTTACACCAGTTTTATGTAAACCAATCGGAATTTCGCCAGATAACCCATGAAATAATTCGACCTTATCTTTTTTTATTTGGGAACAAATGGAAAATAACCTCCAAATTGGAGAAAACTTTTTATCTTTTTTTGTTTCAGGTAAATTTTCGATTATAATTTTACCATCAATAGGAATTCGGTCAATTTTTTTTGGTTTCGGATTGTATAATAAATAACTATTTTCAGGTTGATAGTGCGCTAAAATTCTAATCAAGTCCCGACTATAATTGCCCAAACCTGTTTTGTTGTGAAAGAATCTTTTAGCGTCAAACCCTAGTATCATTTATCTTAGTTTGTTATTTTTAAGAAATAAAAGCAATAAATTATTAAATATCTCCGGTTTTAATAATTCATATATTCCAGTGTCGTTTTTGGAATTTTTAAGCGGTAAATTTGGGTAATAATCTGAAATATGAACTGAAATATTAGAAGTTACATTTTCAAACATATTCCAATCATTTTTTAAAATAAATGGTGAAAATATAGTAAATGTTGGAATATTTAATGCTTTTGCCATATTTATTGCACCGCCTTCATTACCTATTAGTGCTGCACATTGGCTTGTTAATCCCATAAATTCACGAAGGGATTTAGCGTAAACATCAAAAAATATTTTTTTTTGGGTTTCTGGTTTACATAACTGATATAATTCTAAGGCTGTTTTTTTTTGATTTGGAATGTAATTAAATAAAATTTGAACTGATTTATTTACTGTTATCTCATCGATTACTTTTGCCATGTATTGCAAAGGATATGTTTTGGATTCACTACTTCCTATGGCACTAATCATAATTATTGGTCGTTTTAAATCAATATTGTTCTGTGTTAAAATATTGATTGCTTCATCAATTTCAGAATTTTCTAAATATAATTTTGGTTTGATAACTTGAAAATCAATTCCTAATGGTTTTAATAATTGCAAACGATGTTCAATAGCTTTTGTAGCAGTAGATATAGAATGTTTTGTTCTAATAATGGTATCGGTATAGAAAAATTTAGAGTAACTTTTATTAAATGAAATTGTTTTTTTTGCACCTGAGAATTTACAGAAAAGCGCTGTGTTTAATTTCGAATAAGAATCAATTATGATGTCGTATTTTTCGTGTCTAATTCGATTCATTTGCTTAACAAATCCCAAAAATCCTTTTTCAATATTTGGATCTAAAATGATGATTTTATCAATAAAGGAATTGTTTTCTAAAACGGGAATCGTATTTTTATTTACAATAAAATGCAATTCAGCAGTAGGAAATTTTTGTTTCAATTCTTCAAAAATTACACTTGTAATCAATACGTCTCCAATCATTTTTGGTTGAATTACTGCTATTTTCATGTCTGTTACGATTTTATTATATCAATTAAATCTCTAGTACTATGAAAATTATAATTCTTTTTTTTCATCCATATAATTAGATTATCCAATCTATCATACATTTGAATTCCGGAGTTTTTTGAAACATAACCTGGAAAACCAAATCGATTATAATCTTTTAAATCTGTAAATTCCCATGGGTGGAAATAGATGTTAAGGTATTTATCTTTCAAAAAAGTAATATTGCAAATTATTTTATACAACCAAAGAGGAAGGTTATGAAACGAAAGCCAAAAAAGTGGAAAACGGATAATTGGAGTTACTGATGCTGGTATTTGCCAAACGCCATCTTGCTTAAAATAGGTTCTTGGCTTCGAAAAATTATTGTATCTACCTGGTAAATAGGTTGGATTTATTGATGAATTGTAAATATAACCGGCTTTGAATATTTCTTTTTCATCAACAGGTTGCATTCTTGGCATTCTAAAACCGATAACTTTCGTATTGGTAATTTCTTCTAATTTGTCTTTAGATTCTAATAAATGTTCCACTTTAAAATCGCTATGATAATAACTGTGAGAAGCAATTTCGTGGCCATCTTTAATAATTCGCTTAATTATTTCGGGTGCATTAATTGCAAAAATTACGGTGCTAAAAAAGGTAGCTTTTACTTGATGTTTCTCCAATAAATCCAATATTGAAGAAGTCCCTTCAATAGAAATACTCATTTGATCTTCAAAACTGATCGTCTTACCATATTCAAATGGCATGTCAAATTCTTCAATATCAAAACTCAATAATATCATTTTTTGTCTTCTAAATTGGTATCTCTAATTAAATAGTTTGGACGTTGTTTTGACTGCATAAATAGTTTTCCAACATAAACTCCAATTATTCCAAGTACAATAAGATTTAAACCTCCAAAGATTACGATTGTAAAAATTACTGAAGCCCATCCAGAAATTACATGTCCATAATAAATACTATAAAATACATATAAAATGTAAAATAGTAAAGACAAGAAGAATAGAGAAATCCCCAGAAATATTGATATGTATAGGGGACGAATGCTAAATGAAGTGATACCTTTCAATGCAAACTGCATCATTTTTTTTACCGTATATTTACTATTTCCCGAGAACCGTTCGGCTGGGTTATAGTCGATTGCAAATTGCTTAAAACCAACCCAATTTACTAATCCGCGAATAAAAAGTTCATTTTCACTAAAAGCAAAAAATACGGTAGATACTTTTTTGTCCATCAATCTAAAATCGGCTGTACCTTCTTCAATTTTAATTTCAGAAATAGAATTGATGAATTTATAAAAATATTTTGAGGTGATTTTTTTAAATGCTGGAAGTTTTTTGTCTTCTAAACGGCAGGTATAAACAATATCGTAACCTTCTTCCCATTTTTCAATTAGTTGAGGAATCATTTCTGGCGGATGTTGCATATCGCCATCCATGGTAATTATACAATCACCAGATGCCAAATCCAATCCTGCCTTTAATGCATTTTGATGTCCAAAATTTCTTGATAATTCAATGAAGAAAACATTAGAATCAGTAGCTGAAATTTCTTGTAATAGATGCAATGTTTTGTCACTGCTCCCGTCGTCAACAAATATTAATTCATAGCGGTAATTTAATTTTTGAAGCACTTCATTAAGCGCATTTACTATAATTTTAATATTTCCTTCCTCATTAAATGAAGGAATAACAATAG
>CAIJFC010000264.1 GCA_903819815.1 uncultured Bacteroidota bacterium | reverse complement strand
ATCTAAATTAGATTTTAATTCTAAACCATTAAAATTTCTAGTGCTATTCACCCCTTTTCCAATATTATATTTTTCTTTAGAGCTTAGAAAATGAATATAATCATTGGTTCCCGAAGCATTAACATCGTTAATTGGAATTTTTATTGCAGTACCTTTTTCAGATTTAGCATCAATATTTATGACTAATCCATTTGTAGGACCCGAAATTGAAGCTACTCCATCTATAAATGCTGTTCCAAAATAAGCGGCATCTTCCCTATCTTTAGTATCTAGCACTAGGAATCTATCCGATTTCACTTTTAAGTCTAAAATCCAATCTGAAAATTTATTGTGTTTTACTCTTCCGTCTAAAACACCTTTAGATTGGTATTTAGAATCGCTAATGTTTGCATTCCTAATAATAAATGAATTTTCAGTTATGTCTACAATCGAATTGTTTTCAAACTCGTAGTTGACATTTAAATAAGGTATGGAAACTCCAGAATTTTCTAAATACATTCTTCCATTCACTTTTGGATCGGTAATTATACCATCAATATTGGTACTGCCCGATGCAAAACCTTTAATATTTGTAATAATATCCCCACCTATAAATCCTAAAACTCCTAAATTAAATTTATTAAAACGCAAGTCTAAATTGGTTTTTGTTTCTTGATTTTCAATAGTAAACTCTCCTATAGCATTAAAAGATTCTACATTTTCATTGACAATTGAAGAATTTACATTGAATTTCTTAAATTCTTTATCACCTGCAATATCAAGGTTTAATTTTCCTAAAAGCACTTTATTTATACTTAGATTTTCAATAAATAAGGAAGCCGTTGGTTGGTATATATTGATATTTTGTTTTAAATTAACATTCCCATTTAAGATTCCATTAAATGTAAAAGAAGGGATTTCAGGTGTTAATTTATTAATATCAATATTGATAAAATTCAGATTTAGGTCTTTCGAATTTTTATCATCAATAAATCCATTCAAATGTATTTTTTGGTTTTCGTGGGTTAATCCAATATTGTCAAATGAAAAATTAGATAATTTTTTGTCAAATATTATTCTATTCTCATTGTCATCATTTTCATTTAAAAACCATAAAACATCTTTAAATTTAATTTCTGATTTTTGAATCCCAACAACATTTTTATTTTCTTTATTAATGGTGTGAAAAACATTTAATTTATAAAAATCATCTGCTTTATTTCCTCCTTTAAATTCTGATCGCACAAACAATGTGTCGTTTTGAATCACATTAATGACACTAAAATCTGAAATTTTATAATTTTTTGTTTGCAAACTATCAATAGATACATAGGCATTATAAAGTGGGTTTTTATTGTCAACTCTAATATTGATTTTATGTAAATTATTCTCAAAAGCAGTGATTTTAGGAGAATTAAAATTGAATTTAAAATCGTTTTTATCCGAGTTGATAGCACCTTGCAATAAAGTATTTGGTGCCAATGAAATTCCCGGTAAAAAAACATCAATAATCTTGTTATAGATAGCAAAATCAAATTTTAAATACTGACCTTTCTTGATTTTATTGGCATTGTAATTTGCATATAAGCTACCCAATGAATTTTCGACCATTTTTCGTAATTGGTCTATTTGAAAATTTCCAACTATTTTTCCTTGAACTATATCTGGAGAATTTATTGAGATTGTTCGTATATTATTTTCATCGAAAGTCGATTCTAAGTCAAAATCGTCAAAGTAATACGTGTCTTTTTTATTTTGATACGATGTATTCTTAATGTTTATTGAACCCTTAAAATTATCCAAATTAGACCCTGAAACCCTCATATCAATAGCTCCCTTAAATATTGAAATGCTATCAGATTTAACAAAATTCAACTTATTTAAATTAGCATAATCGATCTTTGCATTAAAATTATAATTACTATCTTTCTTTTCAAGATTAATCAAACCATCAAAATCCATGAATAAATTTGGATCATTTATATTTAATAAACCTTTAAAAATTGGGTTTTTGAAGTTTCCATTAACAACAATATTCGTATAATTATACCCATTATAATTAATTTTATAAATAGCTCCAGAAATTGAAGTGTTTAAATTCTTAAGATTGAATCCTTGACCATCAATATCAAAATTTAATGTAACAAAATCCAAATCTTTCTTTCCAAGAAATTGACCAATTTTAAAATGCTCTAAAATTAAATTACCCTTATAAGAGGCATTGTCTATGTTGTCAGTGTTGGTAATCTTTAAGTTGGACTGCAGATTGCCTAATGAAGTGGTCATGTAAAAATCGGCACTAATTGACGAAGTCGTAATTTCCGTTTTTCCTCTTAATTCAAATTGACCTAATTTTCCAATTGAAATTGGTAGTTTTTTACCCAAAATAGTTGGCAAGATTTTTACAATATCTTTATAGTTAGAAGCCACTTTATTAAAATTAGCCTTCATATAAAAGGGCTGATTTTGAGCACCTAATAAATTCTTAAAATTGATGTTACCAATGATTTTAGTTTGATTGTTATCTACTAAATTCAATTTTGAAAAATACAAGTCATTAAGAGTTCCTTTAATAGTTGTTTTTATATTAAAATGCTGATTTAAACCTAATTCTTTATAAAAAAACCGAACATCATTGGAAGCAATTGAAGTCGAATCTAATTTAACATCAAATTCAACTTTATTATTAAAATCAGAAAAATCTTCTGGATGGTAATTTAAGATTACATCTCCATTTAAGTAGGAATTATCAGTTAAGAGGCTTAATTGCTCCAGTTTTAAATATTTTAAAGTATAAGAAAGATTGGTTTTTAAATCGGTAACTGCAATTCCTCTATGGTCTAAAAACGACATCTTCAAAATATTGGTAGTTACCTCTGGACCATAAATTTTTAAGTTACTAGTTTCAATATTTAGTTTTTTGAAATCCAATTGTTTTGGAGATGTACTGTTTTCATCCGATAAAAGAAAGGAACTATTGGTGATGTAAACATTCTTAGATTTCAATAAAAATTGCTTTGTAGAAGGCTTTCCAGTGTCAAAAAGTATTGAAAATTTTCCAATATTAGTATCTTTTTCTCCTTTGTAGGTTTTTAAGTTAAAAAACAAACTGTCTATTCTAATTTCTCCAAATAACAAATCACCAGTATACAATTTTTCAAAACTTAGAATATTGGTTTTAATGCTTTTTGCAGTAATCATGGGTAATTTATGATGATCTCGAATTAAGATCCCTTTTAATTTTACTCCACCAAAAATGGATATAGAAACTTGTTCCACATTAATATCGGCTTTGTAGTCTTTACGAAGCATATCGGTCACATATTCTCCAATACGAGTTTGAACAACAGGCAACGACAAGGTAATTCCAAGTACCAATAATAGCAGGACTATTCCTAGGAGGATGCGGAATACTATTTTTTTAACTTTTTTGATACTTGCTTCTTTTAATTTATACTTTACTATTTAAACTCTAGAATCTTTAGTCCTTAAATAAAAATTCTTTAATTTTGACAATCCAATAAATAATCATTTTTGGATAGGTAATTTTAAAAATTCAATCTTTTTTATGCACAATAAGCCAGTTTATATACTTGCAATTGAAAGTTCGTGTGACGATACCGCTGCAGCTATTTTACAAAACGATAAAGTTTTATCTAATATTGTAGCCAATCAACTCATTCACAATCAGTACGGTGGCGTTGTTCCTGAACTAGCATCAAGAGCACACCAACAAAATATTGTACCCGTTATTGATGCCGCACTTCGCAAAGCGAATATACAAAAAGAACAGTTAACAGCAATAGCTTTTACGCAAGGACCCGGATTAATGGGTTCTTTATTGGTTGGTAGTTCCTTTGCAAAATCATTATCATTGGCATTAAATATCCCGTTAATCACTGTAAATCATATGCAAGCGCATATTTTAGCGCATTTTATCGACGAGGAAGGATATCCAAAACCTGAGTTTCCATTTCTAGCTTTAACCATTTCTGGAGGACACACCCAAATCGTAAAAGTGAACGATTATTTTGATATGGAAATTATTGGAGAAACCACTGACGATGCCGTTGGTGAAGCCTTTGATAAAAGCGCGAAAATTCTTGGATTGCCTTAT
>CAIJFC010000263.1 GCA_903819815.1 uncultured Bacteroidota bacterium | reverse complement strand
TAAATTAATATATAATTTATTATAATATTCAATGACATCAACTCTTTTTAAGCGATAATTATATTCGGATTTTTTGTGATTTTCTTTAGTTTCTAAATACGAAAAATAGCGAGTAATGTATTTAATTTCATAAAGATTTGAAATAAAATCATACCAAACTATTTCTTTTTCAACCTGGTAATCTTTTAGCTTAGTTGATGATTTTTCTCTTAACTCTATAGGTTTTTTGATTGTTACAATTCCTATCTTTTTGGATGTTGTAGGGTAAATTAAATAGCTATTATTTAAAAAAAGAGTCATAATTATAAATAGCAATTCTACTGCAAATACACAATTAAAAATGGAGGTAGCTATGCTTTTTTTTAAAAATCTTGTGATCAACCAACCAATAAATGAAAAGAGAATAAAATAGAAATAATCATTAAAATACACGAAGAAAAACCCTAATAAAATTAGCCAGAAAAATAAACCAATAAAAAGAAAAAATACTCTCAAAATAGTAGGGTAAAATTAAAATACAGTTGCTGGATTTTCCATTCTAAACTGCTTAACTTCTTAATTTGTTATGAAATTAATTATTTATATAAAAATACTAAAAAATAGATTAGGTTCATTTGTTTAAGTTGAATTTAATACAAATAAAAACGAGATTTATTTTTAAAAAAAACAATCAATCCTGAAGAAGCCACTAATATTTAAATTGGGTAAGAATCCTAAAGTGATAAGTACATCTAATATATTAAAAATTTAATCGATTATCTATAATTTTAGTATTGATATATTGTTTCATTTTCTATTAAAATTAGCTTTCTAAAAAATAAATTAACAGCAATTTAAATTTATTAAGCAATACAATTACTTTCTTTTTTTCCTATTTTTACTTAATTATATATAATTAGTTTAATTTGAAAATTAAATTTACTTTTTTGGGTATATTACTATTGCTCGTAAATTCTATTTATGCTCAGCAAGAAGCGCAATATTCTCAATATATGTACAATACGATTTCTGTAAATCCTGCCTACGCGGGATCCCGAAATGTATTGAGTGTTTTGGCATTGCATCGATCTCAATGGATTGGATTAGAGGGCGCTCCAACAACGAGTACTTTTTCAATTAATACTCCAATTCCAGAAACTAATTTAGGTCTGGGAATTTCTGCTATTTCGGATCGAATCGGACCAACCGAACAAACCACAGTTTCAGGTGATATTTCCTATACTATTCGATTAAGTGAAAAGACTAATTTATCTTTTGGTGCAAAAGGAACCGCGAGCTTTTTTAGTTTTGATCAATATAAAGTTACCCCATTTCAAGCAAATGATCCCAAATGGAAAAGTTTAAGTTCCAATATGTCTCCTAATTTTGGAGTGGGTATGTATCTTCATTCAGACAAGTATTATCTGGGATTGTCAATTCCTAATCTAATGGAATCAAATTTCTATAACGACAATGAAATTGCTATCAATTCTCAAAGTAGGAACTATTATTTCATCGGTGGGTATGTTTTCGATGTTTCCAATTGGATTAAATTTAAACCAGCAATAGTCTCTAAAATAGTTACTGGCGCCCCAGTTCAATTAGATCTTTCCGGGAACGCTTTATTTATGGATAAATTTGTTTTAGGTGCTGCATATCGGGTGGATGCTGCTTTGACTGGTTTGGCAGGTTTTCAAGTAAATGATGAATTGTTTATTGGTTATAGCTATGATTTTGATACCACTAATTTGTCGAGATACAATTCCGGTTCGCATGAAATTTTTATTCGCTATGAATTTGTATTTAAAAATGATAAATTAGTTTCGCCACGATTTTTTTAACCATAATTATGAAAAAAGTTTTATTATTTTTCCTATTAATTTTCAATTTGTTGCCTTTATTTGCTCAACAAAGAGGAATAACTAGTGGTGATAATAAAACTAATAAGTTATCTTATATCGATGCGATTAAAATATACGAGAAGGTGGTAAAAAAAGGTTTTATTAACGCCGATCTTTGTCAGAAAATCGGCGATGCCTATTATTATAATGCCAATTATAAAACAGCTGCGGAATGGTACCAAAAACTATTTTCAGTATCTAAAAACCCCAATTCTGAATATTATTATCGGTATGCTTTAACCCTAAAATCAACAGGTAAAAACGAAGAATCAGATAAATTTATGAATCAATTTCTACTGTTGGTTCCAAATCAACAACGTTCTGTCCTTTTTAAATCAGATAAAAATTACTTAGATTTTATTAAACAGAATTCGGATAGATTTGAAATAAATACATTGACAATTAATTCACCAAATTCAGATTTTGGAGGAGCTTTTTATAAAGATAAATTGGTATTTTCATCTTCTAGAGAATCGAATAGCATTTACCAAAGAACACATTCTTGGACGGGTTTACCTTTCGCTACATTATTTTCTGGAACTATATCTTCTGAAGGATTGGTTTCTGATCCTCAAAAATTCTCCAAAAATATCAATTCGAAATTTAATGAATCTACACCTGTTTTCACAAAAGATGGTAAAACGGTTTATTTTACAAGAAATAATTTTTTAAAAGGTAAAAAAGGGAAAAATTCGGAAGGAAATAGTTTGTTAAAAATTTATAGAGCCTATTTAAATGAAAAACAAGAATGGGATAATATTGCTGAACTACCATTTAATTCCGATAATTTTCAAGTCGCACATCCTGCTTTAAGTCCAGACGAAAAAACACTATATTTTGCTTCGGATCGACCAGGTTCTATAGGGAATTCTGATATTTATAAAGTGGAGATTAAATCAGATGGTAATTTTGGAGAACCTGAAAATTTAGGCAATAGTATCAATACCGAGGGTCGTGAAACATTTCCATTTATTTCAGAATCTGGGATTTTATATTTTGCTTCTGACGGAAGACCGGGTTTAGGAGGACTTGATATTTTTCAAGTGGATCTAAATAAAATTAATAAAAGAAATTCTGTTTTAAATATTGGAGCACCTGTAAATGGTACAATGGATGATTTTTCTTTTTGTATTAATGAAGCTACCCACCGTGGTTTTTTCACTTCCAATAGAGATGGAGGGCAAGGAAATGATGATATATATGGTTTTATACAAAACAAACCTATTGTTTATCCTTGTGAACAACAACTTGCTGGAATTGTATTAGATAAACAAACTAATGAAATTCTACCTGGTTCAGATGTTTCTTTATTTTCAAAAGACCATCAGTTAATTAGCACTCAGATTTCAAATCAAAAGGGAGAATTCAATTTCGGATACGTAGATTGTAGTGCAGGTTTTTTTATTAGAGCTTCCAAAACAGATTATTCTACCGATGATAAGGAAATTCAAATTCCAAATTATTCTGGAGAAACTAAAACGACTTTGGTTATTGATAAAACAGATATTCCTATAGGTCCCGGAACCGATTTGTCCAAAGTTTTCCATATTAAAGAAATTTATTTTGACCTTGATAAATATAATATTCGACCGGATGCCGCTATTGAATTGGCTAAAATTTTAGAGGTATTATTGGAATATCCAACAATGAAAATTGCAATTAATTCACATACGGATAGCCGCCAAACAAATTCTTATAATGATGTGTTGTCTAATAACAGGGCAAAATCAACACGAAAATGGCTAATTAAACAAGGTATAGCTGCTGATCGATTAACAGCTAAAGGGTATGGAGAAACTAAATTAGTAAATAATTGTTCTGATGGGGTTGAATGTACTGAAGAACAACACCAAGCCAATAGAAGAAGTGAATTTATAATAATTTCATTATAGAAATAAAAAACGCCCTTATAAAAAGGGCGATTTTTTTAATAATTTATTTTTTTAAAGGAATATTCTCCAATATTTCTAATACAAATTTCCAAAATTTCTGAGCCGATTTAATACTTGCTCTTTCATCAGGAGAATGGGCACCATGAATTGTAGGACCAAATGAAATCATGTCCATATCAGGATAATTAGTTCCTAAAATACCGCATTCTAAACCGGCATGACAGGCTACCACTTTTGGTTTTTCTTTGTTTTGTTTTTCATATATTGAAACCAAAACATCCAGAATTTCCGAATTTACATTTGGAGTCCATCCCGGGTAAGAACCTGCTAGTGTCACTTCGCAACCACACAATTCAAAAACGGAACGTAAAGAATTAGCCAAATCAAACTTAGACGTTTCAACAGAAGAACGGGTTAAACATCCAACAGTAATTTCACCATCTTTAATGATTACTCGAGCCACATTATTTGAAGTTTCAACTAAATCATCCATATCGGCACTCATTCTGTAAACCCCATTATGAGCCGCATAAATCGAACGGATAATACCTTCTTGAACTCCCAAATCCATAACTTTAACGGGTAATTCCGACTTTAAAATTTCAATAACTAAGTTTGGTTCGGTAGTTTTAAATTCAGTTTTAATATCATTAATAATTTCTTGCATGTCAAAAACGTACGCTTCATCATACATTTGTGCTACAATAATTTTCGCCACACTTTCTCTTGGAATGGCATTTCGTAAACTACCCCCATTTATTTCAGCAATTTGAAGTCCAAAATTCTCAAAACCATCAAACAATAAACGGTTCATTATTTTATTGGCATTTCCCAAACCTTTGTGAATGTCCATTCCAGAGTGACCACCATTTAGCCCTTTTACCGTAATAGTATATCCTACAGATCCTTCAGGAGTTTCTTCTTCATTGTATTTTCTTGTGGCAGTTACATCAATTCCACCGGCACAACCGATATCAATTTCATCGTCTTCCTCGGTGTCCATATTCAACAGGATTTCACCGTTTAGGATACCCCCTTTTAGGTTCAAAGCGCCTGTCATTCCAGTTTCTTCATCAATTGTAAATAAGGCTTCAATTGCTGGATGTTTCATTGTAGTGCTTTCTAAAACAGCCATGATCATTGCTACTCCTAATCCGTTATCGGCACCTAATGTTGTTCCTTTGGCTCGAACCCAATCACCATCTACATACATGTCGATACCTTGCGTGTCAAAGTCAAAAACAGTATCAGAATTTTTTTGGTGAACCATATCTAAATGCCCTTGAAGAACTACCGCTTTTCTGTTTTCCATTCCTGAAGTAGCTGGCTTTCTGATGATTACATTTCGTATCTCATCTTCAAAAGTTTCTAATCCTAAATTATTTCCAAAGTTTTTTATGAATTCGATCACGCGTTCTTCCTTTTTTGAAGGTCTAGGAACCGCATTTAAATCGGCAAATTTATTCCAAAGGGCTATTGGTTCGAGGTTTCTAATTTCTTGACTCATCGTTATATTTTTATTTTCTTAGTTTTATTCTCCAAAGTTACAAAGACCCAAGATAGTTTTATAATAAAAAACAATAATTTTAAATTAATAATTCATCAAATTTTGTTACTTTAACAATCTATTTTATTACTATGAAGAAAAAATATTATCTTCCTTTAGGGTTACTTATTCAAATTGTATTGGTTCAAATAATTTCGTTTTTTCCTGAATTTATTGAAGGTTTTTATAGCAACGGACTTTACGCTTCTATTTCAAGTTTTTCAAGGATAATTTTTGGGTTTATTCCTTTCTCTATTGGAGATTTTGGTTATTTATTTGCAATATTATTTTTAATTATTGGTTATATTAAAAATCGTAAAATCATCAAATTATCATGGAAAGATAGATCACTTAAAATTCTAAGTTACTTTTCGGTTTTTTATTTTTTCTTTAATATTCTCTGGGGATTGAATTATTATCGTGTTCCATTATTTGAAAAATTGAAAATTGAAAAAGAATATTCCAATGAAGATTTATTAATATTTACCAAACAATTAATAGCAAAAACAAATTCCATTCATTCTCAAATAACTCAAAACGATTCTGTAAAAGTTGTTTTTCCTTATTCTCAAGAGCAAGTTTTTGAAATGAATTTAAAGGGTTATCAATCTCTTTCAAAACAAATTCCATCATTAAATTACAAACATTCAAGTATTAAAAAATCACTATTTAGTTTGCCTTTAAGTTACATGGGTTTTAGCGGCTATTTGAATCCTTTTACCAATGAAGCTCAGGTAAATGATAAAATCCCGATGTATAATTTCCCTACCACCTTAACTCATGAAATGGCGCACCAGTTGGGTTATGCTTCTGAAAGTGAAGCTAATTTCATTGGTTTTTTAGCTTCCATTAATAATGAAAATCTTTATTTTCAATATTCGGGTTACAATCATGCCCTACATTATTGTTTGAGTAATTGGAAATTTAATGATGAAGTACAATTTAAAAAATTGCTAAAAACAGTTCACCCAGGAATTATAAAAAACTATAAAGAGAGTGAAGATTTTTGGGACAACTATGAATCATTTGTGGAAACAGGGTTTCATCTATTTTACGATCGGTTCCTTAAAATGAATCAGCAAAAAGATGGGATTGATGGCTACAGTAGGTTTGTAGATTTATTGGTAAACTATTATAAAAACAAGAACTTATAGGCTTTAAGCCAATATATTAATTCTCAATTTCTTCAGCTGGAACTACTTTTAAAAACGATGGATGTTGCTCAATAGCAAATTCGACTTTTTCAACAATTTCCTCAATAGTATCATTATCATAATCAATTTCTAGAGGTTTTTTTATGACAAATGATTGTTTGATTCCTTTCTTTTTCATTCGCAATCCTTTTTTATCAAAGGAACGTCTAAAACCGTCAATTACAATTGGAACTACAATTGGTCGGTATTGTTTTATGATGTGAGCGGTACCTTTTCTTACGGGTTTAAACGATTTTGTAGTTCCTTGTGGAAAAGTAATTACCCAGCCGTCATCCAATGCAATTCGAATATTTTCGGTATCATCTGGGTTTACCTCTCGTTTTTCGGTTACGTCTTTTCCGCAAGACCGCCAGGTTCTTTCTACAGTTATTGCCCCTGCATAAGCCAGAATTTTAGGTAATAATCCGGCGTGCATCGTTTCTTTTGCCGCTACATAATAAATATTTAACTTAGGATTCCATAAGTAGCCTACATTCTTAATAGAATTATCACGGCCAGATAAACTGGCGTTAAATACATGAAACATTGCCACCACATCAGCAAAATACGTTTGATGATTGGATATAAAAAGCACATTAGTGTCCGGTAAAGCTTTGATGATTTCTGAACCTTCAATTTGCAAATGGTTGAATCCACGGTATCTTTTATGGGTGATACCACCGAAAATTCGGATTAACCATTTTTTAATAAAAAGCACATGTCCAAAAGGGTTTCTTTTAAATAAAACCATATTTTAGTATCAATTAGAAGGCTAATTTACAAATTAATTTTTAAATGAGCTTTTCAGCACTTCCTTCAATTCACTCATCATCATTGCGGTAGCTCCCCAAACATAATGTTCGTTAATTTTAAATGTTGGAACCTCAATGTTATTTCCATAAGAAGTATCCATAATTTTTTTTACGATTGTTTTTTCATTCAAAAAATCGAGTAACGGAAATTCAATTATTCCGGCAACTTCTTCTTCCTGCTCAATAAATTCTAATTCAGAATAACTGATCCCTAAGAAAGGGGCAACAATAAAATTACTAGGGGGAATAAAAACTTCTGTAAAGGTCTTAATTACTTCAATTTTTTCAGGATGAATTCCAATTTCCTCATGGGTTTCTCTCAAAGCAGTATGAGTTAATGAAACGTCTTCCAATTCAACTTTTCCACCCGGAAAACCTATTTGCGCTGAATGAACCCCAGGATAGGTATTCCTAACAATTAAAGCCAAATGACACCTATTGTTTTTAGGATAAATCAACATCATTACTGCTGCTTTTCTTGGATTATTAGAACTGGTATTGAATTTTTCGACTTCTAAAATACGTTCAACAGGCACCATTTTTATGTGAGCCTGATCCCCAAGAAGTTTTTCTTGTTTTATTTTTGGAACATATTTTAAAAAATCTGAAAAATCCATATTGATGTTCTATTTTTGCAGTTAATTAGTTATAAATGTAGATTTTTAAATTGAATTCCACAACTAATTGAAAATCAACATACAAAAAAACAATAGTGCTAAATGTATAGTAAAGAAGAAAATCAACGATTAAAAAGAGAGTTTTGGGTTTCATTTGCAAATAAATATCCTCGGAAATGGCTTTTATACAATACGAAGATCAAAGATTTCTCTTTTAAATTTTACGTTGAAAATACGAAAGCACAAGTCCAAATCGATATTGAAAGCCGAAATGATATCAAGAGAATTCAATATTTTGAAAAATTAGAATCGATAAAAAGTATTTTGGAAGAGGAGTTTATTTCTGATTTGGTATTTGAGAAAAATTTCAGTTTAGAAAACGGCAAAGTTATCAGTAGAATTTGGGTTGAAAAATTAGATGTTAGCGTAAGTAATCCTAAGTATTGGGATGAAATATTTGATTTCTTTAATGATAAAATGAATGCTTTGGAATTGTTTTATCTGGAGTATGATGAATACATTAAAGATATAGAATAAAAAAAAGCCCCAAATTTGGGGCTTTTTTTTATTTACTTAAGTACATTTTTCGTCTGGAATACAACTCATAGAATTGATCGTCTTTTAAATCATCAATAAATAAAATACTTTCCCCTGTTGATTTCATTTCTGGTCCAAGTGCCTTATTAACCCCATGGAATTTGCTAAATGAAAAAACAGGTTGCTTAATTGCATACCCTTTTAATTGCGGATTGAATTTAAAATCAGTTACTTTATTATGACCTAACATTACTTTTGTAGCATAATTTACATAAGGTTCGCCATAGGCTTTCGCAATAAACGGAACTGTTCTCGAAGCTCTAGGGTTGGCCTCAATAATATAAACAGTATCGTCTTTAATCGCAAATTGGATGTTTATTAATCCTACAGTTCTCAGTGCGAGAGCAATTTTTTTAGTATGGTCTTTAATTTGTTGCATCACAAATTCACCTAGATTAAATGGAGGTAAAGTGGCATTACTATCACCAGAATGAACTCCGCAAGGCTCTATGTGTTCCATTATTCCAATGATATATACATTTTCACCATCGCAAATCGCATCTGCTTCAGCCTCAATTGCACCGTCTAAATAGTGGTCTAATAGTAGCTTATTTCCTGGGATTGATTTCAATAAATCGATAACATGTTCTTCTAATTCTTGCTTGTTGATTACAATTTTCATCCCTTGACCGCCCAAAACATAGGAAGGCCTAACTAAAAGTGGGAAGTCTAATACATCAGCCAATTGTGATGCTTCATCTGCCGTTTCTGCAATTCCGAATTGTGGAAATGGAATTTGTAATTCGGTTAATAGTTCTGAAAAACGGCCTCTGTCTTCAGCTAGATCTAGGGCGTCAAAACTGGTTCCTATGATTTTAATTCCGTGTTTAGATAACTTTTCTGCTAGTTTTAATGCCGTTTGACCACCTAATTGCACAATTACTCCTTCCGGTTTTTCGTGTCGAATTATATCATAAATATGTTCCCAAAATACGGGTTCAAAATACAATTTATCAGCAGTATCGAAATCGGTAGAAACGGTTTCCGGATTACAATTGATCATAATGGTCTCATAACCGCATTCTGCTGCAGCCAAAACACCGTGAACACAAGAGTAGTCAAATTCAATTCCTTGTCCTATTCTATTTGGACCCGAGCCCAATACAACTATTTTTTTCTTATCGGTTACAATACTCTCGTTATCAACGTATTTTGTTCCGTTCGCCGTTTCTATTTCTGCTTCAAAAGTAGAGTAGTAGTAAGGTGTTTTTGCTTTAAACTCTGCTGCACAGGTGTCAACCAGTTTGTATACTCTTTTTATATTTTTCTCTTCACGCAACTTGTAAACCTGACTTTCTAAACAACCTATCATGTGAGCAATTTGGCGGTCTGCGAAACCCTTTTGTTTGGCTTCTAATAATAATTCTTTTGGTAAAGTACCTACTTTAAAATTGGATATTTCTTTTTGTAAAATAAATAGTTCTTCATATTGTTTTAAAAACCACATATCAATTTTTGTAATTTCATAAATTCTACTTAATGGTATTCCCATCGCAATAGCATCATAAATTACAAATACTCGATCCCAACTTGCATAAGTCAGTTTCTCTATAATTTGTTCGTAGTTTTTATATCCTTTTCCATCGGCACCAAGCCCATTTCTTTTAATTTCTAATGATTGAGTGGCTTTGTGTAACGCTTCTTGGAATGAACGCCCAATTCCCATTACTTCGCCTACCGACTTCATTTGTAATCCTAAAGTTCGATCAGCACCTTCAAATTTATCAAAATTCCAACGTGGTATTTTTACAATTACGTAATCTAATGTTGGTTCGAATAAAGCAGAAGTTGATTTTGTAATTTGATTTTGTAATTCATCTAAGTGGTAACCCAAAGCCAATTTTGAAGCAATTTTCGCTATTGGATAACCCGTTGCTTTTGAAGCTAATGCCGACGATCTAGATACACGAGGGTTAATTTCAATAGCAACAATATCTTCTTTTTCGTCTGGTGAAACGGCAAATTGAACGTTACAACCTCCAGCAAAATTTCCGATGCTTCTCATCATCAAAATTGCCATATCACGCATTTTTTGGAAAGTAGTATCCGATAAAGTCATCGCTGGAGCTACGGTAATACTATCTCCAGTATGAATTCCCATCGGATCCATATTTTCGATAGAACAGATAATCACAACGTTATCATTTTTATCACGTAAAAGTTCCAATTCGTATTCTTTCCAACCAATTAAAGCCTTGTCAATTAAAACTTCGTGAATAGGCGAAGCTTCTAAACCTCGTGTTAATAATTCATCAAATTCTTCTTTATGGTGAACAAAAGCGGCACCTGTTCCACCCAAGGTAAATGAAGGTCTGATTACCAATGGAAATCCAAATTCTTGAGCGATTTCTTTTCCTTTTAAAAATGATGTAGCTGTTTTTGCAGGCGCAGTAGGAACTCCTATTTTTGCTAATAGTTGTTTGAATTGTTCTCTATCTTCAGTAATGTTTATCGCATTAATATCAACACCTATTAATCGTACTCCAAAATCTTCCCAAATTCCTTTTTCATCTGCTTCCAAACATAAATTCAAAGCGGTTTGCCCACCCATTGTTGGTAATACAGCATCAATTTGTGGATGTTCTTTTAAAATTTCAATAATTGATTTTGTAGTTAATGGCTTTAAGTAAATATGATCTGCCATTGAAGGATCGGTCATAATAGTTGCGGGATTTGAATTGATCAAAATCACTTCTATTCCTTCTTCACGAATGGAACGAGCAGATTGTGACCCTGCATAATCAAATTCGCATGCTTGCCCAATAACGATAGGCCCAGAGCCTATAATTAAAATCGATTTTATTGAATTGTCTTTTGGCATTTTTAAGTGTGTGTTGTGTAGTTAGTTTTATTTTTTATTAGCCGTATTTATTTTATTAGATTAAAGATATAAAAAAAGGCGATACTAATAACAGTAACGCCTTTATATATGTTTAAATAAACATTATTTTTTGTGTCTTGGTTCAGATGAAACAGTCAACTTATGTCTTCCTTTAGCTCTTCTACGAGCAAGGACTTTTCTTCCATTAGCAGAAGCCATTCTGTCCATAAATCCGTGCTTATTTCTTCTCTTTCTTTTCGATGGTTGAAACGTTCTTTTGCTCATTGTTTGTTATCTTTAAAACTTGTATTAAAATATCTTGGTTGGTTTTATAACTTAATAATTCTCAAACCGAGTGCAAATATACAAAGAGTTTTATTCTTTGCAAGTAGTTTTGTAAAAATATTTTAAATTCCTTTTACTATCTTTGCAAAAATAATTAATCAAATATTATGTTTCATAAAAACATCAAACTAATTTTAGCGGCTTTAATTATAGGTTCTGGTATTTGGAGTTTTACAGACGGAGAAATCGGAAATGGTATTTTCTTTATATTCTTATCGTTAATTCCTATTTTTTTGTATTTCAAAAACGAATTTATTCTCTTGGCTTTTTTAAAGTTAAGAAAACAAGATTTTCCAGGTGCTCAAAAATGGCTAGCCTATATTAAAAACCCAGAAACGGCATTGGTTCGCAAGCAACAAGGTTATTTTAATTACCTTCACGGAATTATGCTATCGCAAACCAATTTGATGCAAGCCGAAAAATATTTTAAGAAAGCAATTGAATTTGGGTTGTCTATGGACATGGATTTAGCTGTTGCAAAATTGAATTTGGCTGGTGTTGCCATGTCAAGAAGAAGAAAATTAGAAGCGACTAATTTAATAAATGAAGCTAAGAAATTAGACAAACAAAACATGCTTAAAGAGCAAATTACAATGATGAAAGAGCAAATGAAAAAAATGTAATCTTTATCATATAATATTAAAAAAGGCGGTCCATTTTGACTGCCTTTTTTTATTCAATAAACGTAATAAAGTAAAAATAAGCCTGCAGTTGCCAGTTTATAAACTATTTTAAAATTTATAATTAATAGTGGTCATAATTTGTCTTGGTGCAATTGGGTTCATGCTGTAATTTTCATGTACTGTATAATTGAGAACATTACCAATATTAGACAACTTACTTAATATTGAAAAAGAGTTCCATTTGTAACCTAGAGATAAGTCAAATGTAGAGAATCCATTAATAGGTATCCTTCTGTCGGACATAGTTTGACCGTAAGTATTGTTCCAACCACCCAATCTTTCGCCTATATAATTTCCAATTACTCCAAAACTTACTCCATTTAATTTACCATTATTTATGGTGTAAAACGCACTAAAATTTGCGGTATTTGATGGCGTTCTTGTCAATCTTTCCCCTTCAATGAAACTTCCAAAAGCGCCGTTAGACTTTGTAAATTTCATTTCGTTATAGCTATATCCTGCAAAAATTGTTAAACCTTGAATTGGGCTTGACGAAATGTCAATTTCCAAACCTTTGCTCGTAGTTTCTCCATTTAAGGTTTTAATATTGCTATTGGTGTTGGGAGTTCCATCTAAATTTAATTCGGCAGTTTGAGCTAGATTAGTATTAATAATGGTGTATAAAGTGATGTTAGTACTTAGTAATCCCTTAAAACAATCCTTTTTAATTCCAATTTCATATTGGTCAATTATGGATGGTTTAAGCGTTTCATTGTATATGGTTACTCCAGTATTTGGTGTAAAGGAATTGGAATAACTGGTAAAAATGGAGGTGTTGTTGGTTGGTTGATATACAATTCCAATTTTAGGGGAAAACGCACTACTTATTTGTTTGTTATCTTTTGTGATGCTATTTGAAATTAAATTATTGTTTTCCGCTTGTGCTGCTAGCCATGACCAACGAATTCCAGCCAATATTTTAATTTTTTCTTGAATTGAGATCAAATCTTGGAAATATATTCCAAAGTTATTAGTGGTTGTTTTTACAATTTTTGTATTTATAGCTTCCGGAATAAAGGTGTTTTGAGGATATAAGTTTAAATTGTAAATATTAATAGTATCGTAGAATAACGGATTAAAAACAAAAGTATAAGCGTTAGCTATTGAATTGTCAAAATCCAAACCAGTAAATAACTGGTGTTTTATTTTTTCAGTTTTATAAGTTCCCGATAGGTTTATTTGGTTTGTAATTAATTGTTCAGTGATTTTGTATTGCCCAAGCGGTCTATTCCAATTGCCGTTTTGAATAGGTTGAATTCGTTCTGTCCCTTGCCAAGAACGTTCGAAATTTTGAAATGCTGAATTAATATTTAGCTTCCAATTTTCATTAAATTTGTATTTGAATTGTCCTGAAAAACTGGATTGTAAAGTTTGTCCTTTAGACCAAGTGGCACCTAAATAGGTGTTTCGAGGAATATCGGCTATAGTTGTTCCAATGGATCCTGTTCCAAAATCCGGTGTCCAATTGTCTTTTAGATAATCTCCTTGAAGTATAAATTCAGATTGATTACTTTTTAGTAATAGCGAAGGACTGATGTAAAAACGTTCCCGAGTTACAATGTCTCTAAAGCTATTTGCTTTTTCATAAGTAGAAATCATTCGGTAGGCTACCTTTTTCGAAAAAGGACCATATAAATCTATAGTTGGTTTATTGAATGAAAAACTACCAATTTGATAAGAAATTTCTCCACCATTTTTGAAAAGCGGTTTTTTGGTAACCAAATTGACAATTCCGCCTGGAGTTACATTTCCAAATAAAAGTGCCGATCCTCCTTTTAAGACTTCTACTTTTTCTAAAGATGCCACCTCAGGCATTGAGCCAGAGTTGGTACGAAATCCGTTTTTAAATAGGTTATTTGTTGTCATGTCGTAGCCTCTGGACCACAATGATTCTTGAGCCCCACCTCTTGAGGATCCAATATAAACGCCGTTCACATTTTTCAAAACGTCGCTTAAGCGTATGGTTTGTTGTTGGAATAAGGTCAAATTTCCCACTATTTGCAAACTTTGAGGTAAGTCAAATGGTTTTATTTCTAGACCAGATAATATGATCTCCTTTTTTTTGTTTGGGCTGTTTTTGATTTTAATAATTACCTCTTTCAATTCATTAATTCCTTCATTAAGAGTGAATTTCACAAAACAAGTTTCATTTTCTCTAACAATTATTTCTTTAGTTTGTTTTTTTATTTTTACTCCTTCTAATACTATTGTGTTAATTCCTAAAGGGAAATTTGGGATCGAAAATTCGCCATTTTTATCGGTTTTTATAGAAATTCCATTTTTTTCTTGTTTGATCATTAAATTAGAAACCGGAAAACCATCTGTAGATTCTATTTTGCCTTTTACAATTCCGGTATTTTGACCATAAAAATTGATGAAAGAAAATAGCAGCAAAAAGAGTAACTTGTTCATATTTAT
>CAIJFC010000262.1 GCA_903819815.1 uncultured Bacteroidota bacterium | reverse complement strand
TCGTCATCGGCGTTAATCTCCTTGCCTTTGGCCTTCAAGGCACTTACCTCGATCTGAAGCAACACCTTGGCAGCCTGTGCTCCACCCATAACGGCAATTTGCGCGGTTGGCCAAGCCAGCATCAGACGCGGATCGTAGGCTTTTCCACACATGGCATAATTCCCTGCTCCATAAGAATTTCCTACAATAACAGTGAATTTAGGAACTACAGAATTGGCAACGGCATTGACCATTTTTGCCCCATCTTTAATAATTCCTCCGTGTTCTGATTTTGAACCTACCATAAATCCAGTTACATCTTGAATAAAAACTAACGGAATTTTTTTCTGGTTGCAATTGGCAATAAATCGGGTTGCTTTATCAGCGGAATCGGAATAAATCACCCCACCAAACTGCATTTCACCTGTTTTAGTTTTTAAAACGGTTCTTTGATTAGCGACAATCCCAACGGCCCAACCATCAATTCTGGCATAACCTGTAATTATAGTTTGTCCGTAACCGTCTTTATAAGTATCGAATTCAGAATTATCAACCAATCGCTTGATAATTTCATTCATATCGTATTGTTCGTTTCTTGCTTTTGGTAAAATCCCGTAGATTTCTTTTTCGTCAAATGCTGGTTTTTGTGATTTTTCTCTGTTGAAACCTGCTTTATCAAAATCACCAATTTTTGAAACAATATTTTTAATTCGGTCTAAAGCGTCTTTATCATCTTTAGCTTTATAATCGGTAACTCCTGAAATTTCACAATGGGTTGTTGCTCCTCCAAGTGTTTCATTATCAATAGCTTCACCGATTGCAGCTTTCACCAAATAACTTCCTGCTAAAAAGATACTACCCGTTTTATCCACAATCATGGCTTCGTCACTCATGATTGGAAGATAGGCTCCACCAGCAACGCAACTTCCCATAACGGCGGCAATTTGTGTAATTCCCATGCTACTCATCTGTGCATTATTTCTGAAAATTCGTCCAAAATGTTCTTTATCAGGAAATATTTCATCTTGCAAAGGCAAATAAACACCAGCAGAATCTACCAAATAGATTATTGGTAAACGATTTTCCATTGCAATTTCTTGGGCTCTTAAATTCTTTTTAGCTGTAATTGGAAACCAAGCACCCGCTTTTACTGTTGCATCATTAGCAACAACCACGCATTGTTTTCCTTTAATATATCCAATTTTTACTACAACCCCTCCCGACGGACAACCGCCATGTTCTTCATACATCCCATAACCTACGAAACCTCCAATTTCAATATTTTTTGCATTGGCGTCAAGCAAATAATCAATGCGTTCACGGGCTGTCATTTTGCCTTCGCCATGCAATTTTTCGATACGCTTTTCTCCACCACCTAATTTTATTTTAGCAAATTTTTGCTTTAAATCGGTGATCAATAATTTGTTGTGATCTTCGTTTTTATTGAAATTAATATCCATATGATTATTAAAATTCTGTTGTAAATTAATATGCTAAATTACTAAAATGAAGGTAATAATTGGTATTATAGGTTTACAATTTTATAATTATTCCCAAATGTTTTTAATTTATTAAAAAAGTATATTTTTGTTTTCTCTCCATGGTGTTGTAATTAATTTATAAATTATAAATTTCAGTATTAATTTCTATTTGTTAACGTTAAGATAACATTGAATAGATATATTTGTACTTTAAATAAATAAATATTAAGTTATGAATGCGAATAGTATTTTTCAGTTTTTAATTCCTAAAGACAAAAAGTTTTTTCCATTATTTGAAGAAGCTTCAAAAAATTTGATTTTAATTGCAACAGAACTTCATGAAGCGGTTAACGCTCCTTTAAAAGAACGTGAGAATATTTTTCAAAAAATGACTGATTTGGAAAGCAAAATTGAAGACATAACTCGTCAAACCAATTTAGAATTAAGTAGAAATTTCATCACTCCATTTGATAGAGAAGACATTTATTTATTAATTACAGCAATTGATACGGTAGCTGGAAATTTGAATGGTGCTGCTAGCAGAATGAAATTGTACCAAGTTGATAAAATCACTAAATCGATTAGAAAATTAACTGAAATAAATCTTGAAGCGTGTCAAAATATTGATATTGCGGTTAGAGAATTAAGAAATTTCAAGAATATAAAAAATATCACTGACGCTTGTGCTAGAATCAACAAGTTAGAAAATAAATCGGATAATGTTTATGATAAAGCAGTTTCTGAATTGTTTGAAAATGAAACGGATGCTAAAAACATCATCAAGTACAAAGAAGTACTTTCGGTTTTAGAATCGGCTACTGACAAATGTAAAAATGCAGCGAGTGTATTAGAATCTATCGCGGTTAAACATTCATAAACTCCTCAGAAATTTCTGAATATTCATTATGGAATTTAATATACTTATCCTAATTATCGTATTAGCACTACTATTTGATTATATCAATGGTTTTCATGATGCGGCAAATTCAATTGCTACAATTGTTGCAACTAAGGTGCTTACTCCTTTTCAAGCAGTAGTTTGGGCTGCTTTTTTTAATTTTCTTGCGTATTGGGTTTTTGGTTTTGGAGTTGCAGATACGGTTGCTAAAACCGCTCATACCAGTAGTATTAACTTAACTGTAATTCTAGCGGGAATAATTGCAGCTATTATTTGGAACTTAATTACGTGGTGGAAAGGAATTCCTTCATCATCATCTCACACCTTAATTGGTGGTTTCGCAGGAGCAGCAATAGCTCATGGTTTTAGAGATGTTACTGATCCTGAACATGCTGGATTTAAAATTGTAAACTGGTTTAAAGCTGCAAAAGAAGGTGAATTATTACCTTCAGGGGTAATGATAGTTGTATTATTTATCCTTTTCGCCCCTCTACTAGGAATGATAATTTCCTATTTTATTTCTTTATGGATGATTTATTCTTCTAAAAAGAATATCATGCCAAAACTTTTTACCATTGCTTTAATGCTATTTGCAGTGTGGTTTTTAAATTCCGTTTTAGAGTATGATATTAAAGAACCAAGATTTGAAAATCACTTTCTAGCGGTTATTACTTTTCCTGCTAATATTAAATGGTTATTAGTTGGAATAGTATTTTTCAGTTTGGCACTTTTTAATTTAGTATTCAGTAGTTTTTCTTTTTCAAAATCAGAAGCTATATTAAAGAAAATGCAGTTGATATCGTCTGCTGCTTTTAGTTTAGGACACGGAGGTAACGATTCTCAAAAAGTAATGGGTATTATTGCTGCTGCTGTAGCCGTTTATATCAAAACAAATCCACATGTTGACCTATCAGCGGGATGGTTGGATTTAAATGTGATTTTACCTTCTGAAAAAGATGGAGTTAAAATTGATGGTTCAATTCCTTCATGGATTCCATTAGCCTGTTACTCAATAATCGCTTTAGGAACACTAAGTGGGGGATGGAAAATTGTAAAAACTATGGGTTCTAAAATTACTAAGGTAACCGCTTTTGAAGGTGTTGTTGCCGAATCTGCAGGAGCTTTAACTTTGTTTATGACAGAGCATTTTAAAATTCCGGTTTCTACAACTCACACTATTACTGGATCTATTATTGGAGTAGGAATTACAAAAAGAGTTTCTGCAGTAAGATGGGGTGTAACGGTTAATTTGATTTGGGCATGGGTTTTGACCATTCCTATTTCCGCAATATTAGCGGGAATTATTTATAGCTTATTATCATTATTTATCTAATAAAAAAAACATCTTAAGAAATTAAGATGTTTTTTTTGGTATTTAAATTCTAATTATTTTCCGGAATCCCGCACCAATCGTTTTAAGATAGCCCATTGTTTTAGTGCTTCTCGAGCTTCAACAGCCGGATAGCCTAACATGGTTTTTCCAGCTTCAATATCGCCGGTAACTCCAGAGCCTGCACCAACAATTGCACCACTTCCTATAGTTGTGTGGTCTTTAATGGATGCGCTTCCGCCAATAATTACTCCATCACCTAAAGTTACGGATCCTGCTAATCCTGAGTTTCCTGCCATGATACAGAATCTTCCTAAAACACTATTATGACCTATTTGTACTAAATTATCAATTTTACAACCATCGCCAACAATTGTAGAGCTAAATTTACCACGATCCACACAGGAGTTGGCACCAATTTCAACCCAGTTTCCGATGATTACATTCCCAATTTGAGGAATTTTAACTAATCCTCTTTCCGGACAAGGTCTAAAACCAAAACCGTCAGCACCAATAGTTGCATTTGGGTGAATAATACAATCGGTCCCAAGATGACATCGTTCTCGAATTACTGCTCCAGGCCAAATAACGGTATTTTTACCAATAGTACATTCGTCTAAAACGGTAACATTTGAATATAAAGTTACATTTTCACCAAGAACAACCTTAGGGCCTACATAACATCCTGCTCCAATTCGAGTTCCTTTTCCAATGGTTGCTGTAGCGTCTATTGTTGCAGTTGGATGAATTTCAGTAGTGAAAATAGGAGTAGGGGGTGCAAACAATTCTAATACTTGCGACATGGCTAAATCGGCATTTTTTACTTTTATAAATGCACGGTTATCTCCAGGTTCTATAGAAATATCTTGGTTTACAACAGCTACGCAAGCTTTTGATGTTTCCCATAATTTCTCGTATTTTTTATTTCCAATAAATGAAATTTCAGAAGTCGAAGCTCTTTCCAATTGCTCTGGAGCATTGATAACTTGATTTGTATTTCCGATAATTTCTCCCTGAAGGATTTCGTTGATTTGTTCTAAGGAATAGGTCATTAGTATAATTTTAATATTATAAAATAAGGCATTTGAATTATCATTTACAAAATAATTTTAACAATTGATTTATTTTTCTTCTTTTTGTCCCATCATCATTAAGAAAGATTTTAAAAACTCGTCGATATCGCCATTTAAAACGGCATCAACATCGCTGCTTTCATAACCGGTACGCACATCTTTAACTAATTTATAGGGTTGCATAACGTAGTTTCGAATTTGCGAACCCCATTCAATTTTCATTTTTCCAGCTTCAATATCGGCTCTTTGTGCTTGTTTCTTTTTTAATTCAATTTCATACAATTGAGAACGTAACATTTGCATCGCTCGTTGTCGGTTGTCTTGTTGTGACCTAGTTTCAGAACATTGAATTTGAATCCCTGTTGGCTTGTGAACCAACTGCACTTTGGTTTCAACCTTATTTACATTTTGTCCACCCGCCCCACTAGAACGAGAAGTGGTAATTTCAATATCTGCAGGATTAATGTCAATTTCAATACTATCATCAACTAAAGGATATACATAAACCGATACAAATGAGGTATGACGCTTGGCATTACTATCAAAAGGGGAAATTCTCACCAATCGATGCACCCCATTTTCACCTTTCAAATACCCAAACGAATAATCACCTTCAAATTCTAAAGTAACGGTTTTTATTCCAGCAACATCGCCTTCTTGGTAGTTTAATTCCTTTATTTTGTAACCTGATTTTTCGCCCCACATCATGTACATCCGCATCAACATCGAAGCCCAATCACAACTTTCTGTACCACCTGCTCCAGCAGTTATTTGAAGTACCGCACTCAAAGTATCTCCTTCGTCAGAAAGCATATTTTTAAACTCTATTGACTCAATATGGGAATTGATCAACTGGAATTGTTCGTCTAATTCTTCGGAAGTTAATTCGCCTTCTTTGTAAAATTCATAAGCCAATTGTAATTCATCGGCCATATCGTTGGCTTTATTGTAATCGTCTACCCATTTTTTCTTGGATCGAAGATTTTTTACAAAAAGTTCTGCTTCCTTTGGATGGTTCCAAAATTCAGGTGCCAAGGTCTTTTCTTCCTCGTTTGTAATCTCAATTAATTTGGCATCAACGTCAAAGATACCTCCTCAACGCACCAAGGCGCTCCACAATACCTTTAATTTGTTCGGTAGTTGTCATAAATTATACTAATTTTGTGAACAAAAATAAGAATTTTTTATCAAGAGACAAGTACCGCTCTTGTATATAATAGAAACGATATGGATATTAATTTAGTTAGCGATACCGTAACCAAACCTTCTCAGGAAATGTTACGTTTTATGTTTCAAGCAGAAGTGGGTGACGATGTATACAAACAAGATCTTACCGCAATAGAATTAGAAACTAAAGTGGCTCAATTTTTCGGTTTTGAGGCAGGGTTGTTTTTTCCCTCAGGGACTATGGCCAATCAAACGGCAATTAAATTACACACCCAACCTGGGGAACAATTAATTGCTGATAAATGGGCTCATGTTTACAATTATGAAGGCGGTGGAGTTTCTTTTAATAGCGGGGTTTCCTGTTGTTTATTAGATGGAAATCGTGGGATGATTACAGCAGAACAAGTTTCCGGAGCAATTAACAATCCTGAGTTTTATCACAGTCCGTTGACGAGTTTAGTTTGCGTTGAAAACACTACTAATAAAGGCGGCGGTGCGTGTTATGATTTTAATGAATTCAAAAGAATACGCCAAGTTTGCGATGCCAATTATTTGAAATTTCATTTGGATGGAGCTCGGATTTGGAATGCTTTGGTTGCTACCAATGACAATCCGTCCGACTATGGAAAAGTATTTCACACCATGTCTGTTTGCTTTTCAAAAGGAATGGGCGCGCCAGTGGGTTCGGTTCTATTATCTGATAAAGCGACTATAAATAGAGCACTTAGAATCAGAAAGATACTTGGAGGAGGAATGCGACAAATAGGTTATTTAGCCGCCGCCGGTTTATTTGCCTTAGAGCATAATATTGAAAGATTATCTGAAGACCACAGACGTGCAAAGGAAATAGGAATTTTACTTCATAATTTACCTTGGATAGCTTTAGTGGAACCTGTAGAAACTAACATTTTGATTTTTTCAATTCAGCCTTCAATAGATGAAAACGATTTAATGGAAAAATTGAAGCAAAAAGGAATATCTATAAGTTCAATGGGACACGGAAAATTAAGAATTGTAACCCATTTAGATTACCGTGAGGTAATGCACACTTATGTTCTCGAAACTTTAAAAAAGTTGGTGATTTAGATTTTCATTTCAAATACTACCTTACTATTCAACTCAAATTATCTAATTTATTTCGTAAATTTGCACCACATTAAAAAACAATAAAAATGGAAAACGGTATATATGCTAAATTCAACACCTCAAAAGGGGCTATTTTAGTAAAATTAACTCACGATTTAACACCAGGAACTGTTGGAAACTTCGTTGGATTGGCTGAAGGAAATCTTGAAAACAAGGTAAAACCTCAAGGAAATAAGTATTATGACGGATTGAAATTTCATAGAGTAATTCCTGATTTTATGATCCAAGGGGGTTGCCCTCAAGGAACTGGAGCCGGTGGTCCTGGGTATAGCTTTGAAGATGAATTTCACCCAACACTAAAACACAATCGTCCTGGAGTTTTGTCAATGGCAAATTCTGGACCTGCAAGTAATGGATCTCAGTTTTTTATCACTCATATCCCAACTGAATGGTTGGATAATAAGCACACCGTTTTTGGTCATGTTGTTGAAGGACAAGATGTTGTAGATGCAGTTGATCAAGGGGATTCTTTGGATTCAGTTGAAATTGTAAGAGTAGGTGACGAAGCTCAAAATTGGAATGCAATTGAAGCTTTTATCACTTTTAAAGGTGCTAGAAATAAACGTGACGCGGCTCTTAAGGCAGAAACGGAAGCTAAAATGGAGCAATTAGCGGCTGGATTTGACAAAACAGAAAGCGGTTTGCGTTATAAAATGATCCAAAAAGGAAATGGTAAAAAGGCCGAAAATGGCAAAACTGTTTCTGTTCATTATACAGGTCAATTAGAAGACGGAAAAGTATTTGATAGTTCCTACCCACGAAAAAAACCTATTGAATTTCCTTTAGGTCAAGGCAATGTAATTGAAGGTTGGGATGAAGGAATTGCATTATTACAAGTGGGTGATAAAGCTCGTTTTGTAATCCCATCTGACTTGGCTTATGGAACTCGTGGTGCTGGCGGAGTAATTCCTCCAAATGCGACTTTAATATTTGATGTTGAATTAATGGACGTAAAATAGAATGAAATTAATCTAAATAGTTGATTAAATTTTAAACCCTATTGCTAAATGCTTTTGGGTTTTTTATTATTTTTACCAAAATTGATACTTATATGAAAACAAAATTGATAATTCTCGCTTTTCTATTATTGTTATTTTCTTGTGCTACTAAATCAGTAGTTACAGACACTTCAAATACTTCTGCACCTTCAGAAATTAAAGTGGTTCAAGAAGTTGTTCCTGTTGAAAACACTATAGTTCCAGAAACTAAACCAGTTATGAGAAATGTGGTTATGTTAACTAGTGAACTTTATGAAAGTAAAAACCTTTATGAAAATAGTTGTAACAAATGCCATAAATTGTATTCTCCTAATGAATTCAGAAAGGAGCAATGGCAAGTAATTTTGAAAAGGATGCAGAAAAACACAAAACTAGACGATCCTCAAATTGCAGGAATTCAAGATTATATCAATTCTCAAATTTAATAATAAAAAAAAACGGAAACCATTGGTTTCCGTTTTTTTTTACATAATAATTCTTAAATATCGTCAAAATCAATATCTGTGAAACTAGAAGAAGATGGTGTTTCGCTTTCTTCTGTTTTTTCTGTGTCATATTCCTTTTTGAAATCTTTTTGATGTCTTTCAGAAATAACTTCTTCCCCTTTGTGATTTAAAACATACGAAGTCATTTCCCCTAAAATTTCTGCAAAAGCAGTAAAATCTTCTTTGTACAAATAAATTTTATGTTTTTTGAAGTGAAATGATCCATCTTCTTCAGTGAATTTTTTACTTTCAGTAATAGTGATATAATAATCATCTGCTTTTGTGGCTCTAACGTCAAAGAAATAAGTTCTTCTTCCTGCTCTCAAAACTTTAGAAAAGATTTCCTCTTTTTCTAACATATCATTTTCTCTCATATTCGTTTTTTAAGTTTAATTTCATTTCAAAAATGATAAAAAAAGCAATAATAAACAAGATTTATTGTAAATCTTTTTCAGAAAGTTGTTTTAAATACAACTCTTTGTAATAACCTTCTTCGTTTACTAATTGATTATGAGGCCCTTGTTGGATAATTGAACCTTCATCAATAATTATAATAGTATCTGCATTTTTAGCTGATGAAAC
>CAIJFC010000261.1 GCA_903819815.1 uncultured Bacteroidota bacterium | reverse complement strand
GAAAAAGAAATTATCGAAAAAGAAGTCGTTCAAAAAATCGATTTACAAACCATAGAATTAATAGAAGCCACCATAGAAGCCATTTGTGACGACGATGGTTGGGCCTTCCTTGGAGATGTTGGTAACTTAATCGTAAAGAAAAAACCCGAATTCGATCCAAGAAACTATGGTTTTACCAAACTCACTCCACTGCTAAAATCACTAACCGATATTTTAGAAATAGACGAAAGAGATTCCGACAAAAAAGGAATCAAACACGTTTTTGTGAGATTAAGGTTTAGTTAGAAAACTCAACTCAAATTATAAATTACATAATATAAAATGTTATTTTTGCTTAACTAAAATAAAATCTATGTTAATAATTGGAATTGCTGGCGGCACAGGAAGCGGAAAAACTACCGTGGTACACCAAATAATGAATGAATTACCAGAAACCGAAGTCGGAATTATTTCCCAAGATTCTTATTATAAAGAAAATAATAATCTAAGCTTCGAGGAACGTTCCCTCATTAATTTTGACCATCCTAGAGCCATCGATTTTGAACTTTTAGTAGCACACCTAAAAGAATTAAAAGCGGGAAATAACATCAACCAACCCGTTTATTCTTTCGTAACACACAACAGAACAGACGATACCGTTTTTACACATCCTCGAAAAGTAATGATAGTTGAGGGAATTTTAATCCTTGCCAATGCCGAATTAAGAGAACTTTTTGACGTTAAAATTTATGTTCATGCCGATTCCGATGAACGTTTAATTAGAAGGCTAAGACGCGATATTGCAGAACGTGGACGCGACATGGACGAAGTGCTTAGTCGGTATCAAACCACACTAAAACCAATGCACGAACAGTTTATCGAACCTACAAAAGCATTTGCCGATATCATTATTCCAAACGATAAATACAACACCGTTGCAATTGATGTGGTACGAGCAGTAATAAATCAAAGAATTTTATAAAAATTTCATTAATTTTATACCAATATTTTTTTGAAGCTATTTCCTGCTGTTCGCTTTATCCTCGCAAAAGCGTGAAATAAAGCTACAACAGGCAGGTAGGTCAGGGCTAAAAAACATTACGAATTACTATGGAAAATCCGTTAGAAGAAACAAAACAAAAAAAACCTTGGCTCAAAATTGTGAGCAATAAATACCTTTTAATTTCACTACTATTTGGTGTTTGGATGCTATTTTTAGACAACTATTCCTACATGGATCAAAGACAGATTAATAAACAAATTGATGAATTACAAGACAATAAAAAATACTACCAAGACGAAATCAGAAAAGATAAAGAAAATATCAAATTACTGAAAAATCAAGACCAAGTAGAAAAGTACGCTCGTGAAAAGTATCATATGAAAAAAGACAGTGAAGATGTTTTTATAATTGAATATGAAGGCGATACAATAAAAAAATAAATAAAATGAAACATTCGTTATTCTCTGAATTTGACCCTATTTCATCCAAACAGTGGAAACAAAAAATACAATTCGAACTCAAAGGCGAAGATTATAATGATAACCTAATTTGGGATTCCCCTGAAAATATTAAGGTAAAACCATTTTACAACCAAGACGACTTACCAAAAAATTTACCCGTAAATCCAACTGCAAACGGATTTAAAATTAGCCAAAACATTTTTGTTTTTGACCTTGAAAAATCAATCGAAAGAGCTTTAGAATCTATCAGTCGTGGCGCAGAAAGTATAATTTTCACGATCGAAAATGAAAACATTGACGTTACTAAACTTCTAGAAAAACTCCCTTTAGAAACTTGTGAAATTTACTTTAACCTGGATTTCATTTCTGTAAATTACATTTCAAAAATTGAAACCATAGCAAAATCGAGAAACGCAAAAATATATTGTAATTTAGATCCTATTGGTCAATTAGCGAAAGAAGGTAATTGGTTTAAAACCGAAGAAAAAGACAATTTTGAAACGCTAAATTTGATTTCAAAACAAGTTAGGCAAAGTTCAACTATAAGTATTAATAGTTCTTTGTATCAAAATGCTGGCGCAAATAGAGTTCAGGAACTGGCGTATTCATTAGCTCATGCCAACGAATATTTAAACCGCATTTCGATAATCAACCAACCGATAGTTTTTAAGATTTCTGTGGGAACTAATTACTTTTTTGAAATTGCAAAATTGCGTGCTTACAGAATGTTATTTGATTGTATTGCTAAAGAATACCATCCTAATTTGGAGTGCCATTTAGTAGTAACGCCAACCCGAAGGAACAAAACTATTTACGATTACAATGTAAATATGTTGCGCACTACAACTGAATGTATGTCAGCGATAATTGGTGGTGCCGATGCGATTGCCAATCTTCCTTATGACGCATTGTACCACAAAGACAATGAATTTGGTGACAGAATAGCGAGAAATCAACTATTAATTTTAAAAAATGAAAGCTACTTCGATAAGGTCAATAATCCTGCCGATGGCACTTATTATATAGAAAGCTTAACGCTTCAATTGGCTGAAAAAGCCCTAGTTTTATTTAAAGATATTGAAGCAAATGGCGGTTTCCTAAAACAATTGAACGAAGGAATTATCAAAAGAAAAATTCAAGAGAGCGCAGATAAAGAACAAGAATTGTTTGATTCAGGGAAAGAAGTTTTATTGGGAACAAACAAATATCCGAACAAAGATGACAAAATGAAACACGATTTAGAATTGTTTCCCTTTGTAAAAGTAAACCCCAGAAAAACATTGATTACACCTATAATTGAAAAAAGATTATCCGAAAAAATTGAGCAGGAAAGATTAGGTACTGAATAAATTTTTTAGAAATTATTTTTCAACTTGAATTGAAAATTACATTATATTTATATCATAAAAATAATTTATATGGAGGCAATCAGACAAATCGTTAAAGTAAAAAATCACAAAATCAGTATTACACTTCCTGAAAATTTTAATGCTTCCGAAGTTGAAGTAATTATTTTCCCAAAAAATCAAGAAACCTATTCCATCCCAAATTGGCAAATAGACAAAGTTAGAGAACGAACAGAAGCCTATTTAAATGAAACTTCAATAGGTCAAAATTTTGATGATGCAATGAAAGAAATTGAAGATGAAGTATGATACAATTATTCTTCCATTTGCAAAACAAGACATAAAAGAAGTATTTTTAAAATACAAATCAATCAGAAAAAATCTGGGAGATACTTTTATCCTTTCAATCAAAAAAGAAGTAAAAATAATCAGTAAAAATCCATTCAGCTATCAGATAAAATATAAAAATGTAAGAGTCGGTTTAATAGAAACTTTCCCATATTTGATTCATTTTTCAGTTTATGGTTCTATAATTGTTATTAAGGCGGTGTTCCATACTTCAAGAAATTCTAATATTTGGTTAGATCGTGATTAAAATAAAATTGCAAAAAAGCTATAATTGTGGCACTTTAAAATGAAAAGAAAAGATTTACAACATATTACGCTATTCAACCAAGAAAATTCAAAAGTTTTAGGTGCCGAAAAGAAATCGGAGGCTTTTAAAACTGCAGAAGATATTCTACTACATCCAAATTACTCTAAAAAAGATATTGAGAATTTAGAACATTTGGATTTTGGCGCCGGATTTGCCCCATTTTTACGCGGTCCTTACACTACAATGTTTGTCAGAAAACCCTGGACAATTCGTCAATATGCCGGTTTTTCAACTGCCGAAGAAAGCAATGCATTCTATAGAAGAAATTTAGCTGCTGGTCAAAAAGGACTTTCCATTGCCTTTGATTTACCCACACACCGCGGCTACGATTCAGACCATGAACGCGTAGTTGGTGATGTAGGAAAAGCAGGAGTTGCTATTGATACTGTAGAAGATATGAAAGTATTATTCGACCAAATTCCTTTAAATGAAATGTCGGTTTCAATGACCATGAACGGAGCGGTATTGCCGATAATGGCTTTCTTTATTGTTGCTGCAGAAGAACAAGGTGTGAAACCCGAACAACTTTCTGGAACAATTCAAAATGACATTTTGAAGGAATTTATGGTTCGTAATACCTATATTTATCCTCCAACGCCTTCAATGAAAATTATTGCAGATATATTTGAATATACAAGCAAAAAAATGCCAAAATTCAATTCGATTTCTATTTCAGGATACCACATGCAAGAGGCAGGAGCTACTGCCGATATTGAATTGGCTTATACATTAGCAGACGGATTAGAATATATCCGAACGGGACTTTCAACAGGACTGAAAATTGATGAATTTGCCCCTCGCCTTTCTTTTTTCTGGGCAATTGGGATGAATCATTTTATGGAAATTGCTAAAATGCGAGCAGCAAGAATGATTTGGGCTAAATTAGTAAAACAGTTCAATCCAAAAGACGAGAAATCATTGGCTTTAAGAACCCATTGTCAAACCTCAGGGTGGAGTTTGACCGAGCAAGATCCTTTTAATAATTTGGCTCGAACATGTATTGAAGCAACAGCCGCAGCTTTTGGAGGAACACAATCTTTGCATACCAATGCCTTGGATGAAGCGATTGCCTTACCAACCGATTTTTCTGCACGAATAGCACGGAATACGCAAATTTATTTACAAGAAGAAACTAAAATTACCAAAACAGTTGACCCTTGGGCAGGAAGTTATTATGTAGAAAGTTTGACCAATGAAATAGCTCAAAATGCTTGGAAATTAATTGAAGAAGTAGAAGAATTAGGTGGAATGACTAAAGCAATTGAAGCTGGGATTCCAAAACTACGAATCGAGGAAGCTGCTGCCAGAAAACAGGCAAGAATTGATAGCGGCCAAGATGTAATTGTTGGAATAAATAAATACCGATTAGAAAAAGAAGATCCATTACATATTTTAGACGTTGATAATGAGATGGTTCGCAAGCAACAAGTCGAACTATTACAACAAATAAAAGCAACCCGAGATACAAATAAAGTAAAAGATACAATAGAAAAATTAATTGCAACTGCAAAAACTGGAGAAGGAAACTTACTGGAAATTGCGGTTGAAGCAGCACGTTACAGAGCCACTTTGGGTGAAATTAGCGATGCCTTAGAAACAGTTTTTGGTAGATATAAAGCTCAAATTAAATCCTTTAGCGGCGTGTACAGTAAAGAAATTAAAGACGACAAAAGTTTTGAAAAAGCAAAACAGATGGCAGACGAATTTGCAAAGCAAGAAGGTCGCCGTCCTAGAATTATGATTGCAAAAATGGGGCAAGACGGTCACGACCGTGGTGCAAAAGTAGTAGCCACCGGTTATGCCGATGTAGGTTTTGATGTGGATATAGGCCCGTTATTTCAAACTCCAGCTGAAGCGGCAAAACAAGCCATTGAAAATGATGTGCACATTTTGGGCGTTTCTTCCTTGGCTGCTGGGCACAAAACGTTGGTTCCACAAGTAATTGAAGAACTAAAAAAATACGGACGAGAAGATATTATGGTAGTTGTTGGTGGAGTAATTCCTGCACAAGATTATCAATTTTTATTCGATAAAGGTGCCGTTGCTGTTTTTGGACCTGGAACAAAAATTAGTGAAGCAGCAATAAAGATTCTAGAGATATTAATACAATAACAACACCTGACAGGTTTTAAAAACCTGTCAGGTGTACATATAAACACAAAAATTATTATATGCCTTTAAATGAACCTCTTGAAAATGGTAAATATTACCACATCTACAATCGTGGAATAAATAGCGATGTGATTTTTAAAGAAAAAAGAAATTATGAGTATTTTTTAAAACTCTATGATAATCATATTGAGCCTGTAGCCGAAACTTTTGCTTGGTGCTTAATGAAAAATCACTTTCATTTTTTAATTCGAATTAAGGATACTGATGAAATTACTACCACTAAAAAAATAGCTCCATCTCAATCATTTTCAAATTTATTTAATGCCTATTCAAAATCATACAATAAAAGTTATAATCGTCACGGACCAATGTTTGAAAGACCTTTTAAAAGAAAATTAATTTTAAATGAAGCCTACTTTCAAAATCTTATAACTTATATTCATAACAATCCTGTTCATCATGCGATTTGTGAACATCCTATAAATTATCCATGGAGCTCTTACATAACTTGCATTTCTGAACAAAAAACAAAACTAAAAAGAAAAGAGGTTATAGCTATATTTGATGATGTTGAAAATTTTAAAATTGTTCACCAATTGAAAATTAACGATATCTCAGATGATTTTTTTTTAGATTACACCTGACAGGTTTTAAAAACCTGTCAGGTGTAAACAGTTAATTACTATATTTACAATTCAAAATAAT
>CAIJFC010000260.1 GCA_903819815.1 uncultured Bacteroidota bacterium | reverse complement strand
GTTAATCGCCCCTTTAATTTTTATTATTCCTTTAAAAAAAATCATCCAATTTTTATTAATCTTTACTGTTTTTTTCTTTATAATTTATTTTTCAGAATCAATAAAATTTTTGAGGAATTACAATATGCTGTTTTTCTATTTCTCATTTAGTGGATTATGTTCCATTATGTCTTTAAATAAAAGAATGCATTTTTATAACTTAAACTATATGTTTTTCTTTCTTATTATAATTTATTTTATTACACCAATCTTTCGTAATATTTTCACTGATTTTTATTATCACCTTACAAGCATGATTTTATTTGGATTGACGTTATACAATCTTTCAGAAAAACCAATAAAATTACTAGAGAATAAATGGTTAATCTATTTAGGTAAAATTTCTTTTGGAGTTTATATGTATCACGCTATAATTATGCAGTTGGTTGGATTTATTTTTTTAAAATCAAATTTACATTCAAAAATTTCGAATCTCAACTCTATAATTATATTTAATCTTTTGGTTTTTGTTTTAACAATTATAATAGCTCATTTATCGTTTAAATATTTTGAAAGTTATTTTTTGAGCTTAAAAGAAAAATTAATATGGAATAGAAAACCAAAAAACTTCCTGTAACAGCATATTTAGATATCAATAGTTGGTTTATTTGAGTTTATATGAAAGGTTATTGCAAAGAATATATCAATACTATTAGGCGATTATTTTGATAGTTTTATTAGTGCCGAGATTTCTTCAGGCAACTAACATCCGATTCACCCAATTACGAGTTTTGTGAAAAGTTTACTTTTGCGTTCCGCAAAATTTTTTATCTTTAACAAATAATTAATTAGTTTCAAAGTTTGCAATTGAGCTAATTGATGGAACTAATAATTAATCAATAAAAATGAAAAAATCAATCTTAGTCTTAATTTGTATTTGTTCTGTAAACTTTATTCAAGCGCAACAAAAAGCAGTAACTGAAACTGGTTCAGAAGTTATTCTATATGATGACGGAACATGGAAATTCCAAAATGAAGATGAATTAACTATTGTGGAAGTTAGAACCAATCCTGTCAAACTAAAAAAATCTGAAGGAGCTACATTCTTGTTGAAAAGTAACATTTTAAATGTTGGATTTTGGTTGGACCCAAAATTATGGTCATTCAAAAAACAAACTGAAAATGAAGCTGCTGAATATAAACTTTTATTAAAAAGTGGCGATTTATATGGTATGATTATTACCGAAAAAGTGGAGATTCCTCTTGAAACATTAAAATCACTGGCGCTTGCAAACGGTCAAAAAGTAGCACCTGACCTTAAAATCGTTAAAGAAGAATATAGAAATGTTAACGGGTTAAAAGTGCTTCTTCTTGAAATGAGTGGTACTACTCAAGGAATAAAATTCTCGTACTACGGTTACTATTATTCAAACACAAATGGTACTGTTCAATTTATTACCTATACTTCAACAAAATTATTAAATTCATATAAATCAAAAATTGAAATCCTGTTGAATGGTTTGGTTGAACTTGAATAGCTTAATTGAAAATGAAAAATACCATCGCTTCATTTTTCTATATATTTGGCATTTTATACCTTCTTGATTGGATAATTTTTGTTGAGAAAAATGATGACCTATATGATGATTTTCCTACAATGAAAGCTAAATACGTTGCGAGATTTCCAGATATTTTGAAGCCTTTAATCGAAGTGAATCCTCAGCCAGCTGCGATAATATTTACACTATTATTTTGTGTTTGTGGTTCAATTTTTATTCGGAATAATGGAATAACTTATAAAATTATAGGAATGAGCTCTTTCTTATTGGCATTTTGGAATTTATTTTCAATAATGTAGTTAAAATTCTACTCATTCATTCGGTTATTTACCAATTGATGGTATCAAAAATAAACTAATTATGTACATTTGATTTAAATTGAGTTAAAAGTAAAACTTTTAATAACTAACCATTTTAAACATTAAAATTATGACTCTATTAATTGCATCAATCACTCCCGTAATGATTTTTCTTTATTTAATTTTTAGAATAGATAAAAATAAAGAACCAATTGGTTTATTAACCAAATGTTTTTTTGGAGGTTTTTTATCAATTATTTTGACTTTGATTATAGACGTGCCAATGAGCTATATCGGTACTTCGTTTAGTTCCCCTTTTTCAAAATCTTTTTTTGATGCCTTTTTTGTAGCAGGTTTTCCTGAAGAGTTATCTAAATTTATCATTTTATATTGGTTGGTTTGGAAGAGTAAATATTTTGATGAGCATTACGATAGTATTGTATATGCCGTTTTTGTGGGATTGGGATTTGCTTTGGTAGAAAACATCTTATATGTTTTCGATAGTGGATTGAAAACTGCTTTACTTAGAGGAATTCTTTCTGTTCCAGGTCATGGGTTTTTTGCAGTAATAATGGGGTATTTTCTATCAATTGCAAAATTAAGTCACCAAGGAGAGCGTAAAAAATACTTATTGCTTAGTGTTTTAATTCCAATTTTATTTCATGGAACTTATGATTTTATTTTAATGTATGCCACAAATTTAGGAGATTCGGATAGCGGTATTTCAATATTATTATTGATTGTATTTACAATTTTTGTTATTTATCTATGGAGATATGGTCTAAAAAAGATAAAAATTACGGTCGCAAAAAATCATGCTATTGAAGAGGAAGCGGTCAATTAATTAAACAGATTAAATCTTTGTTATTAAATGAATAACCACAACCCTGTTTCATTAACAATAATTCATAATTATGACTTTAAATACAGCTAAAAATACACCCAAAAATACCATACTTAAAAAAATAATATCAATTGTTATTGTATTTTTAATTTTTCTCTTATTTACTATTTATTCATGGCTTTGTACCTGGAATATAGCACTAGGATATATTGGTTTAGCAATTATTATTATTGGCGCAGTACTTTGGCGGAAAAAGAGTGTCATTTTCTTATTCTCATCTTGGGTATTTTTATTTCTATTAACGTTAATCTTGTTTATTCCATCTCTTAAATGTTATAATGAAAAAACGATTGATTATATGCATAGAATTGATAAAGGAGAAAACTTGACTTTCAAAGAAAAAGTCAGTATTTATGGTTTAAACGTATTCATGAGTGTTGCGGCTTACCCAATTTATCCTGAAGTTTCAAAAGAAAATTTTAATTTACTATTTAAAACTGAGTCAGGTGAAAGAACTTTTGAAAGTGATTTTTTTATGAAATCTCAAGAAATAAAAAAAGGATTTAAGAATTATTCAACTAAAGTTAGTTGGAGTTCTTCAAAATACAATATGGGAAATCCTGAAAGTCGGTTCGCTTTAGCACTTAATCCTTGTTATTTATCCTATAAAGAAACTAATACCTATAAGGAATATACAGTTTCGGTTAAAGTTAAATATGCTAAAAAAACATCAGCGGTTTTATTAAAACAACCCTTTAAATTAGTTGTTGAAGAAGGTTTATTTAATTACCTTCAAAAAGAAAATTGGTTACACCCTTATACTGCGATTTGGAAGACCAAAATTTTAAAATAATATATAAAGAAAAAAGTCGCAAATTAGCGACTTTTTTGATTTTATCTAGAATAATTGGGTGCTTCCTTGGTAATCGTTACATTGTGAGGATGACTTTCGTTGATTCCGCTTGCTGTAATTCGAACAAATCGTCCAGTATCTTGTAAAGTAGGAATATCTTTCGACCCACAATAACCCATTCCAGCTCTTAAACCACCTATAAATTGTTGCATGCTTTCGTTCAATTCTCCCTTATAAGGTACACGACCTACAATTCCTTCCGGTACTAATTTTTTAACATCGTCTTCTACATCTTGGAAATAACGGTCTTTTGATCCTTCTTGCATGGCTTCTACAGATCCCATTCCACGATACGATTTGAATTTACGACCTTCAAAAATAATAGTTTCCCCCGGTGATTCCTTAGTTCCTGCTAATAAAGATCCTAGCATTACACAAGCGGCTCCTGCAGCAATCGCTTTAGGAATATCACCAGTATATCGTATTCCACCATCGGCAATAACTGGAACTCCTGATCCCTTTATTGCTGCAGCTACTTCTAAAACTGCTGAAAATTGAGGAAATCCAACCCCAGCAACAATACGAGTCGTACAAATAGACCCTGGTCCAATTCCTACTTTAACCCCATCCGCTCCATTTTCAACTAAGTATTTTGCCGCTTCAGGAGTGGCTATATTTCCAACAATTACATCTAATTTTGGGAATTTTGCTTTTACTTCTTTTAATACATTTACCACCCCTTGTGTATGTCCGTGGGCAGTATCAATAATAATAGCATCAACACCGGCATTCACTAAAGCTTCCGTTCTTTGAACGGCATCGCTTGTAACTCCAATGGCAGCAGCTACTCGCAAACGACCAAAAGAATCTTTATTGGCAATTGGTTTTTGTGTTAATTTAGTAATATCTCTGAAAGTAATTAAGCCTACTAATTTATAATCGGCATTAACCACTGGTAATTTTTCAATTTTATTCCCTTGCAATACTACTTCTGCTTGCTCTAAGGAAGTTCCCTCGGCCACGGTAACCAAATTTTCAGAAGTCATCACTTCGATAATTGGTCGTGCGTTGTTTTTCTCAAAGCGCAAATCACGATTGGTTACAATTCCTTTTAGGGTTAAATTTTCATCTACAATTGGAATACCACCAATACCAAATTCCTTCATGGCATTTTTTGCATCAGCAACAGTAGACGAAAGAGGCAATGTTACGGGATCGATTATCATTCCAGATTCCGCGCGTTTTACCTTTCTTACTTTAGCCGCCTGTTGTTCAATGGTCATGTTTTTATGCAAAACGCCAATTCCTCCTTCTTGAGCCATTGCAATTGCCATAGCACTTTCGGTTACCGTGTCCATCGCTGCAGATACTATAGGTACATTAAGAGTGATGTTACGAGAAAATTTTGATTGAATACTAACTTCTCTTGGAAGAACATTAGAATAATTAGGAACTAACAGTACGTCATCGTAGGTTAACCCTTCTCCAATAATTTTTGTGCTGTGTGCGATCATTGCAATTTGTAGTTGAATTGCGAGCAAAGATAGTAAATATTATTAGATATGGCAAAACTTTGATGCCAAGGCTTTTTGTTTGAATTGCTTCAAATAATTTAATGAAACTCTCTAAACAACTTCGTTGCCTCGTTATAGGCACTTTCAAAACTCATCGGACTCGTATTGGTTTGTTCCTTTTGGGATGTAAAAAAAGAAAGCAATTTTTCTGTTGGCATATTTCCTGTAAGCGTGTCTTTTGCCATAGGGCAACCTCCAAAACCTTGAATGGCTCCATCAAATCGGCGGCAACCTGAGTTGTAGGCGGCATCCACTTTCTCAAACCATTTCTCAGGGGTAGTATGAAGATGGGCTCCAAATTCAATATTAGGATATTTAGGAATCAAATTAGAGAACAAATACTGAATCACCTCTGGCGTTGAACTTCCAATTGTGTCGGAAAGCGATAGAATTTTAACGCCACGATTGGCCAAATTTTCAGTCCAATTGCCTACAATATCTACATTCCAAGGATCTCCGTAAGGATTTCCAAATCCCATAGATAAATAGGCAACCACTTCTTTATTGGTTTTATCGGCAATTTCAAGAATTTCGTTCAAAGTAACCAATGATTCTTCAATGGTTTTATGGGTATTTCGCATTTGGAAATTTTCAGATATTGAAAATGGAAATCCTAAATACTGAATTTCATTATTTTCAGAAGCGGCAATGGCACCTTGAGTATTGGCGATAATAGCGAGTAATTTACTATTGGTTTGTGATAAATCCAGTTGGGCTAAAACTTCGGAGGTATCTTGCATTTGAGGAATGGCCTTTGCAGAAACAAAACTTCCAAAATCGATAGTATCAAATCCTACGCGAAGCAACGATTGAATGTAAGCCACCTTTCTAGCTGTTGGAATAAACGACTTTATTCCTTGCATAGCATCACGAGGGCATTCTATAATTTTTATTGGATCCATTGGTTCAAATATAGAAAAAATGCCGGAATTTAGGACAAAGAATTTGAATAAATTAACGCGATACCGATTCTAAGATTTTTTTATTTATGGCTTTCACCAATGCTGGTCCTTCGTAAATAAAACCAGTGTACAATTGGATTAAACTTGCTCCAGCTTCCAATTTATCAATGGCGTCTTGAGCTGAATGAATGCCTCCTACTCCTATTATTGGAAATGATTTATTGCTTTTTTGGGATAAAAATCGGATCACCTCTGTAGATCTTGAAGTTAATGGTTTACCAGATAACCCTCCAACTTCGGCTTTGTTTTCAGATTGCAAACCTTCTCTAGAAATGGTAGTATTTGTAGCAATTATACCTGCAATTTTGGTGGTGTTTACAATATCGATGATATCCAATAACTGCTCGTCTGTTAAATCGGGAGCTATTTTTAGTAAGATTGGTTTTTGTATCGGTCGAGCTAAATTTAGGTCTTGCAAGGTTTGTAATAATTTAGTTAGCGGCTCTTTTTCCTGAAGTTCTCTTAAATTTGGAGTATTTGGAGAACTTACATTTACCACAAAATAATCAACATAATCAAATAGTGCTTCAAAGCAGAACACGTAATCATCGACCGCATTTTCATTTGGCGTAAGCTTGTTTTTTCCAATATTACCACCAATTAAAACGTCTTTATTTTGCTTTAATTTTTCAATTGCTGCCTGAATTCCTTTATTATTGAAACCCATTCTGTTAATTATTGCTCCGTCTTGTTTTAATCGGAACAATCGCTTTTTGGGATTTCCATCTTGTGGTTTAGGAGTTAACGTTCCTATTTCAATAAAGCCAAAACCAAAATTGGAAAGCTCTTTATAAAGCACCGCATCTTTATCAAAACCGGCAGCCAAACCAACGGGGTTTTTAAATTTCAAACCAAATACTTCTGTTTGCAATCTTTTATCTTCCACTGCATAAATAGCTCTAAAAAAACTTGAAAATCCGGGTATTTTAGAGACGAAACGAATGGCAGAAAAGGTAAAATAATGCACTTTTTCAGGGTCAAACCAAAAAAGTAAAGGACGAATTAATAGTTTGTACATGGTTGTGTTGTTGTGAGCTACAAAAGTAAAGAATAGTTTTTATTAAATTAAATCAACATTCGATAAATTCAATAATTTCTATTAAAAAAGCATTAAAATTATTACATTTGAAGCTAAAGCAAATAATGATTTCAATAATGATAAAACCGAGTTCAATAAAACTATTAATTTTCTTCTGTTTTGTTCAAATTTCATTTGGGCAACAACCTGTAAAACCAAATTCAGCAGTTATTTATAAGCAAATTGAAAAACTGAATTTCTTAGGATCGGTGTTGTACATTGCAGCGCATCCAGACGATGAAAACACCCGATTAATATCTTATTTATCGAATGAGAAAATGGCTAGAACCGGTTATTTATCTTTAACCCGTGGCGATGGAGGGCAAAATTTAATAGGACCTGAATTAAGAGAGCAATTGGGAGTTATTAGAACACAAGAACTTCTTGAAGCTAGAAAAATAGACGGTGGTGAACAGTTGTTTTCCCGTGCAAACGATTTTGGATACTCGAAAAATCCAGAGGAGACTTTACAAATTTGGGATAAAAACCAAGTCTTAAGCGATCTGGTTTGGGCAATTAGAAAATTCCAACCCGATGTAATTATCAATCGTTTTGATCATCGTTCCCCAGGAACAACCCACGGACATCATACTGCCTCTGCTTTATTAAGTGTGGAAAGTTTCGATTTAGCCAACGAGGCAACTGCTTTTCCAAATCAGTTAAAATGGGTGAAATCTTGGCAGCCAAAAAGACAATTTTTCAATACGTCTTGGTGGTTTTATGGTAGTAAAGAAAAATTTGATGCGGCGGATAAAACCAACTTGTCTTCCTTACAAATTGGCGTTTACTACCCTTCAATTGGAAAATCAAATCAAGAAATTGCGGCTTTGAGCAGAAGCAAACATGAATCACAAGGATTTGGAAGTACGGGAAGCCGCGGGGAAGAAATGGAATATTTGGAATTTCTGAAAGGAACTTCATTGAACAACAAAAACAATATTTTTGATGGAATTGATACTACTTGGAATCGGGTAAAAGGTGGCGCTGCTGTTGGAGAATTAATTCAAAAAATCTTGAAAGAGTATGATTTCAAAAATCCTGCTTTAAGCATTCCAAATTTGGTGAAAGCCTATGCTATGATTCAATTATTAGAAGACGAGCATTGGATAACATTAAAAACGGAAGAACTGAAAAAAGTAATTGCTGCTTGTTCCGGATTGTACCTTGAAGGTGTGGCTGAAAATCAAACCGCAACGCCAAATAGCTCTCTAAACCTGAAAATTGAAGCAATTAATAGAAGTGATAATTCTATGATTTTAAAGAATATTGTTTCAGTGCCAGAAGGAAAAAATACAGTTTTGAATATTGAATTAAAAAATAATATCTCGTTAAATAAAAACCTTGCTATTTTATTACCAGATTCGGTAAACTATACCAATCCTTATTGGTTGAACGAAAAAGGATCAGTTGGAATGTATCGGGTGAATGAGCAACAAAAAATAGGGGTTGCAGATATAATTAGAGAAGTAAAACTAGTGTTTACTGTCGAAATTAATGGCGTTACCATTCCATTTGAGCGAAATGTAATTTACAAATACAACGACCCTACCAAAGGAGAAATTTACAATCCATTGGATATTGTACCTGAAATTTCAATATCGATTATTGAAAAGGTGGCCTTATTTAATTCTAGTAAATCAAAGACGATTGGCGTTAAAATTAAAGCCGGAAAAGATTCAGAAAACGGAATATTAAAATTGGATCTTCCTGCCAATTGGAAAGTAAATCCAAATGAGATTACATTTGCCTTGAGCAAAAAAGGGGAAGAACAAATGGTGAGTTTCGAAGTATTTCCTCCAAAAAATGTTGATGAAATTAGAGTGAAAGCTATAGCTGTTGTGAATGGAAAATCATTTGATAAAGAGCAAATTAACATCAATTACGAACACATTTCGAAGCAACAAATACTAAGAACTTCAGAAGCAAAATTTATAAAATTAGATATTAAAATCGGAAATGAGAAAATTGCTTATTTGATGGGTGCTGGCGATGAAGTTCCCAAAAGCTTAATGCAAATGGGTTATGAGGTGACGGAAATTAACCCGAGTGAAATAACGAAAGAGAAACTGACCAATTTTGATGTTTTAATCACTGGAATTAGGGCGTACAACACCGTTAAAGAATTGAAATTCAAACAAGAAATCTTATTGGATTTTGTAAAAGAGGGAAAAACAATGATGGTACAATACAATACCACCGATGAATTAGTGACTAAAAATATTGCGCCTTTTCCAATTAAAATTTCTAGAGATCGGGTAACAGAAGAAAATGCCGAAGTACGCTTTTTAGCCCCTGAGCATCCTGTTTTAAATTACCCAAACAAAATTACAGCAAAAGATTTTGAAGGCTGGACACAAGAACAAGGATTGTATTACCCAAGTGAATGGGACAACTCATTTACTCCTATTTTATCTTCAAATGATAAAGGGGAGACTCCAAAAAATGGGGCTTTATTGATTGCCAAATACGGAAAAGGAAATTATATTTATACCGGATTGAGCTTTTTTAGAGAGTTACCAGAAGGCGTTTCAGGAGCTTATCGATTGATTTCTAACTTAATATCATTACAATAGCAATGGACGAAAATGAAAATAAATTGTGGAAGAAAAACTACACTTGGGTACTTATTGCTAATGCGATTTACATCTTTTTTTACTTTATAATAATGCAACTTTTTTCCTAGAATATGCAACAAATTGACTGGATAATACTCGTAATCACCCTGCTTTTCATCGTTATTTATGGCGTTTGGAAAACAAAAGGCAGCACTGGAAATGTGAAAGATTACATTTTAGGAAATAACGAAACTCCGTGGTGGACCGTGGGGCTTTCAGTGATGGCAACTCAGGCCAGCGCAATAACTTTCCTTTCTACTCCTGGCCAAGCGTACCATGAC
>CAIJFC010000259.1 GCA_903819815.1 uncultured Bacteroidota bacterium | reverse complement strand
TTGGTAAAACTTTGATTCTTTTGTGGTAAAAAAAATCATAAAGTCGAAAGGAGTTGTAGGTTTTGGGCACAGATTAACCGTTTATATGTTTAACCGATTAACCGATTAACCGATTCAACAATCTAATACTTAATACTACTATTTAATCTTTCTATTTTCAATATCTTGTCTATTGTCCCAAAATGATACTATTTCAATTCTATTACCATTTAGTTCATAAAATAAGAGATATACTTTGATTGAAATTACACGAGTAAATTTATTAGAAGTTAGCCTTCCGATTTGTTCTGCTTTTGAAAGAGTTTCTAATAAATCTTCCAATTCCTTTACGATTTTTAAACTATAATTTGAGTTTCCATTTCGGTGAACATAAAACTTCAGAACGTTTTCTAACTGAATTTTAGCAAGTGCAGACCAAACTATTTCTTTTGTAGCCATTGCTTCATTTCGGATATTACTTCTTCATTTTTAAAGATTTGACCCTTTTTTATTTCACTTCTTCCCGCTTCAATATCCGATTGCTGTTCAGAAGACAATTGATACAATGCTTGTTCGGAAGAATCAAATATAGTTTGAAGGGCATTTAGAAAATTCAAGTCTTTAGAATCCTTTATTCTCAAAATTAAGTTCTTTTTTATTTGGGCAGTCATGTTCATAGCGATTCGGTTTTAAAAATCAAAAATAAAGATTTATTTTCAATTATGCAGATTTTTGGTTCTCAATTATAACCGCTCCACTTTAATTTAAAACCAAATCTGAGATTCAATGATTCAATGATTCAATGATTTAATGATTAACCGTTAATTCCTAGCGCTCTTTGCGGTTAAAAATAGATAATAGACAGTTAGATAATAGACCTATAGACTAAAATAATTGGTGCTAATTCGAGTAATTCGTGGCTTTTATTTTTTGCGAACTTTGCGTAAAACTTTGCGCTCTTTGCGGTTAAAAAAAAGTCTCAAGCTGAAAGTCGAAAGTAAAAAGTAAACACAAATTACACCAATTAACACGAATTAATACCAATTAATCCACTCTTGATAGTGTCAGTTGTCCCGAAGCTTCGGGATTGTTAAAGTATCTCAATGAAAACAGAATCTGAAATAAATTCAGATTGACAAAACTGAAACACTTTGTATCTTTTGGTAAAACTTTGATTCTTTTGTGGTAAAAAAAATCATAAAGTCGAAAGGAGTTGTAGGTTTTGGGCACAGATTAACCGAATAACCAAATTAACAATTAACCGGTTCAACTAATTAATTATACAAGGTAAGTAATCAATAAAATAGTTGCCTGGGAAATACGTTTTTTGATCCATTTCTGAAACCAACTCTTTCTTAAAGATAAAATCTTGAGATTCTGTGGTGAATTTAATTCTCATGGTTGACACAGGCGATGTTATTAAATCGGCTATAGTTCCATTTAAAAATAAAAAAGTACCGGATAAAATTCTATTGCTAAAACCTAAATCGTCTTTAACGGGCGCCCCACAATTTTCTTGATCTGAGGCTATTAAGGTAATTACTTTTCCGTTTTCCAATTCAAAGAAAACTCTTGAATTTTTATCTAAACAATTGATCTTTAAAAAATCTTTGCTTTTTTGAAGGATTTGAACCGTTAACGATGGCATTTCATCGGTTAGGGCCAAAGCAAAAAACACATATTTTGAGGTATTTCCAAAGATAAATTCATGAACAATCGCACTCTTGGTTTCTTTGTAAATTCCAATACTGTCTTTTACGTTTATGCTGAATTCACAGGGCTTTTGCGCAGCTATATTTAAGCTGAAAAGAAAAATCAAGATTAGAAAGAGGTATTTCATATTAATATATTTTGC
>CAIJFC010000258.1 GCA_903819815.1 uncultured Bacteroidota bacterium | reverse complement strand
TTCATTATTATTATTTAGTTTCTGCTGTTTTTATGGTATTAGCAACATAAAAAACGAACTGCAAATTTAGTTATTAATTTAGCGACTACAAAATATTTTTTTACATTAAAATTTAAGGTGAAAACTATAAAACTTTTATTTGTTTTTTTGAACAAATAAATCAATTCTATCAGCCAAATTTGAGTTTACATTTACTAATGGTAAACGCAAGCAACTTTCAGAAATTCCTAATGATTTCAGTACTTCTTTAATTCCCCCAGGATTCCCTTGTTCAAAAATCATATCAATACTATCAGCTAATTGATAGTGTAATTTAAAGGCTTCATCGGCATTTTTATCTAAACCCAAGCGAATTAATTCTGAGAATTGTTTTGGAAAACCTTGACCGATAACAGAAATTACACCACTACCGCCTGCTAAAACCATTGGTAAAGCTATCATATCGTCTCCTGAAATTACAAGAAAATCTTTTGGTTTGTCTTTAATAATTGCCATTGCCTGAACAAGATCTCCCGCAGCTTCTTTTATAGCAACAATATTTTTAAAATCATTAGCAAGACGAATAACCGTTGAAGGTAACATATTGCTACCCGTTCTTCCTGGAACATTATAAACAATTACCGGAACCGGAGAAGCATTTGCAATAGCCTTAAAATGCTGATAAATTCCCTCTTGAGTTGGCTTGTTATAATATGGAGAAACTGATAAAATTGCAACAAAATTTGTGAAGTCACGCGTTTGTAATTCTTCTAAAACCTTGTATGTATTATTGCCTCCAACGCCCAAAACAAGTGGTAATCGACCATTATTAGCAGTAACAACCGTTTGGATAACCAATTCTTTTTCCTCTTGAGTTAACGTAGCATTTTCAGCAGTTGTACCAAGAACTACTAGGTAATTTATACCATTTTCAATTTGAAAATTTACAATTCTGACCAATGCTTCTACATCTACAGAAAAATCTTTTTTAAATGGGGTAACAAGCGCAACTCCTGTTCCTATTAATGAATTCATATTGTTAGATTTATATTTTATTTAATATTTTTAAGTATTTAAACAGCTCATCTATAAATAATTGAACGTTATTTGGATTTGTATTTATCATAAACTGATTTACAATTTTATCTTGGGTGGTAAAACCTATTTTAAATTTTGATTTGGATAAATAAGACGCATAAACTAATGGTGCTTTTTCAAAATCATGATAATTAATAAGTAAATCAAAATCAGTATTCAAAAATAACTCTACTTTTGAATTAACAATTTCACCCGACAAATTGATGTCTTTATAGGTGAAAAAATCAAATTTTGAAACTACATTCCTATTAACCTTACTTTTAAATATCAATACTTTAATATTCTTTTCTTCAATTCCTTGTTTAATAAATTCACTAACTAAATTATCTATTTCAAAAGTCATATTTCCATCAAAAATAACTCCAACGCTTTTAATTGGCCCTTGATCGAAATTTGCAATTGATTTAGATAACAATTTGGTAACCTTATTTTTTAACAAAAAACTCTTTAATATATTCAAAAACATAGTACATTTACTTAATTACAAATTTAATTAAATTAGTTGCATTTCCGATGGTAAATCTAAAAAAGTATAACGTTATTTTAAGGTGTTTTGGTTTAATCTTAACATTTTTTCTTATATTTTCTTGTGCTGAACAAAAATATTATGTTACAAAAATTGAAGCAAAAGATTTTGGTATAACCAATAAAAACAATAGCAATGTAGCAATTGACTCCTTTATAAAACCCTATCGTGAACGCATTGATACTGATTTAAACACTCCTATTTCTTATGCTCCAGAAACATTAGATAAATCTGGAAAATATCAAACTACCATTGGTAATCTTTTGGCTGACATTACTTTACAAAGAGGAAATGCCATTTTTAGCGCTAGGGAAAACAAACAATTAGATATAAGCTTATTAAATAATGGTGGAATTCGATCAATTATTTCAAAAGGAAATGTTACTTTAAAAACTGCCTTTGAAATTATGCCATTTGAAAATACCTCAATAGTTGTTGCTTTAAAAGGGGAACAAATTTTAGAGATGCTAAACTATTTTATTGCTGAAAATAAACCCCATCCACTTTCAGGTATTCAATTTACGATTTCCAAAACTAATCAACCAATAAACATATCAATAAAGGGGAAACCTATTGATGTTAATAGAATATATTACGTGATTACGTCAGATTACCTTTCCAATGGAGGCGATAAAATGGATTTCTTTAAAAAAGGAATTGAAAAATATGACATTGATTATAAGTTAAGAAACATCTTAATGGATTACTTTAAAGAAACAAAAGCCATAACATCGTCAAGAGACCAAAGAATAATTATAGAATAACTATTTGAAATAGCCCTAATTATAAGAAAATGAAAAGAAGAGAATTTATTCAGAAAACAGCTGCAACAACAGCATTAGCAGGGTTAGGTTTGTCATTTAGTAGTTTTAAATCTTCTGACACAAAGCACTTAACTATTCTTCATACCAATGATGTTCACAGTTATATTGATCCTTTTCCTGCTGATCATCCTAGAAATGCAAATATGGGCGGTGTGTCCAGAAGAGCAGCAATAATTGAAAATATTAGACAAGAAAATCCGAATTTATTATTATTGGATGCAGGTGATATTTTTCAAGGAACTCCTTACTTTAATTATTATGGCGGAGAACTTGAATTAAAATTAATGAGCATGATGAAATACGACCTAGGAACTATGGGAAATCATGATTTTGACAATGGTATTGAAGGGTTTTACTCACAAATGCACCATGCTACTTTCGATTTTGTGACTTCAAACTATGATTTTAATAATACTGTTTTACAAGGAAAAACAAAACAATATAAGATTTTCAATAAGAATGGAATTAAAGTGGGTGTTTTTGGACTTGGAATTGAATTAGCAGGACTTGTAGATAGTAAAAACTACAAAGAAACTAAGTATTTAAATCCTATAGAAATCGCTCAGGACCTATCTCGTATTTTGAAATACGAACAAAAATGTGACCTTGTAATTTGTCTTTCCCACTTAGGTTATAAATACAAAGACGAACAAGACAAAATTTCTGATGTAAAATTAGCAACTTTAACTAAAGATATCGATTTGATAATTGGTGGACATACCCACACTTTCCTTGATAAACCAACTGTTCTTAAAAATAGTGAAGGCAAAGAAGTGATTGTAAATCAAGCGGGATGCTACGGTATTAATATGGGAAGAATTGACTTTTACTTTGATAATGATAAATCTAAATCTCATAACGGAAGAAGTATCATCATCTAAGAGTTATTTCAACATTTCAATATAATCATCCTCGGTTATAATTGAGATCTTCAAAGAATTTGCTTTATCAAGTTTTGCAGGTCCCATATTGTCTCCAGCAACCACAAAATGAGTTTTAGCGGAAATTGAACTACCTACCTTTCCTCCATTATCTTCAATAGAATTTTTCAAATCGTCACGTGAGAATTTTTCAAAAACTCCAGAAACAACAAATATTTTTCCATCTAATTTATTAGTAGCATTTGGATTTATTTTTTCTATTATTTCAAATTGCACCCCATGAAGTTTCAATTCTGAGATGATTGCTTGATTTGAGGTATTTTCGAAAAAATCAATAACACTTTGCGCTATTCTATCTCCAATTTCATCAACCAAAACCAAATCCATGAAAGTAGCTTTACTTAAGGCATCGATATTTTTATAATGTTTGGCCAATTTCTTAGCAACTGTTTCACCTACAAATCGAATTCCTAGAGCAAAAAGTACATTTTCAAAAGGAACATTTTTAGAATTTGAAACCCCATTAATTAAGTTCTCAGCAGATTTTTGGGCCATTCTTTCTAATGGTAAAATCTGCTCAACAGTCAAATTGTATAAATCGGCATAATTATTTACCAATCCGTTATTGAATAATAAAGCAACCGTTTCACCACCCAAACCCTCAATATCCATGGCTTTCCTAGATATAAAATGTTGGATTCTACCAATAATTTGAGGAGGACAACCATAAAAATTCGGACAATAATGATTTGCTTCACCATCTAATCGAACCAATTCCGTTTGACATTCAGGACAATGCGTTATGTATTTTGTAGGAATACCATTTAAAGGACGTTTACTACTATCTACTGCAATAATTTTAGGGATAATTTCGCCCCCTTTTTCAACAAATACCTCATCACCTATTCGGATATCCAATTTTTCAATTTGATCTGCATTGTGTAAAGAAGCCCTTTTTACAATGGTTCCTGCCAATTGCACTGGTTCTAAATTGGCCACTGGTGTAATAGCTCCTGTTCTTCCCACTTGGTAGGAAATAGAATTTAAACGGGTGGAAACTTGTTCTGATTTAAATTTATAGGCCATTGCCCAACGAGGCGATTTTGCAGTATAACCCAATTCATCTTGGTGTTGGAATTGATTAACTTTTACTACCACTCCATCCGTTTCGTATGTTAATTTATGTCGGTTTTCATCCCAAAAATCAATAAATTGAAATACTTGGTTTAAGTTTTTTGCCAATCTAGTTTCGTTTGGCACTTTAAAACCCCAAGATCTAGCACTTTCTAAACTTTCAATTTGTGAAGAAACTGGAAGATTCTGACCAATAATAAAATACAGCAAACAATCCAAAGGGCGTTTTGAAACTTCTGTACTGTCTTGCAATTTTAAACTTCCTGAAGCGGTATTTCTTGGATTAGAATAAGGGGTTTCCCCGATATCTATGAGCTCCTGATTCATTTTTTCAAAACCAGCAAACGGCAATATTATTTCTCCACGAATATCAAACTTTTTGGGGAAATTACCAGTCAATTGTAAAGGAATTGACTTAATTGTTTTAATGTTATTGGTCACATCGTCCCCTTGATAACCATCGCCACGAGTGACGGCACGCTTTAATTTTCCGTTTTCATAAGTAATACTTATGGAGGCACCATCGTATTTTAGTTCACATACATATTCCAAAGGTACATCCCCCAAAACTTTTTGGATTCTATTTTCCCATTCAATTAGGTCTTCTTTTGAATACGAATTATCCAAAGAATACATTCTATAATCATGGGCTACTGTTGCAAAGTTTTTTGTAATAGTTCCTCCTACCCGTTGTGATGGTGAATTTTCATCAAAAAATTCAGGATATTGACTTTCTAAATCTTGAAGTTGTTTTAATTTAACATCAAATTCAAAATCGGAAATCGTAGGTTGATCCAACACATAGTAATTATGATTGTGCTGGTTTAATTCGTCTTTTAAATTTAGAATTTTATTTTGAATATCCATTTAACAAAGTGACAAAGTTATCTAAGTTCAAAGTTACAAAGTTTAATTTATGAACCGAAATTATTCTAGAAATTTATGACTCAATAATGGTATTTATTTGTTTGAATAATTGTCCGTCACTTAAGAATGCACCTTGTTGAATTAAGCCAAAAAGCGACTGGTTTCTATCTTCGGTAAATTCCTTTTTACCAATTTTCATTTCAATAGTTTCGGTAAATAGATTGTCGCTCAACCATTGCAAACCTTCTTTGGTTAAAAAATTAGTTTCTAGAACCAATGATTTCAATACTATCGATTTTACATAGGTATCAAAACATTGAAAAAGAAAAATATGATTTTTTGAGAAATGTTCTAAAAATTCGGTTTTTGAAAGTACGCCTTCCCAAACCAAATCAGAGAAAACTTCCAATTCTTGTTCGGCAACTGCTGGCTTTTCAATTTTTATTTGATCCCATTCCGCTTTATCAATTGCTTGGGTTGCAAGAAAGTTGGTGAATTCGGTATGCATTTCTTCAAATTGTTCTTTGGTAAGTCTGGAGTATTTCATTGGTGCTGAATTTATTTTCAGCATCTATTATCAGATGCATTATACAATTAATTAAAGGATCTGAAATAAATTCAGATGAAACAAAAAAATCCCAACTTTCGTCAGGATTTTTAGATATGAATTTAGAAATTATGCTTTTTCAGCAATGATTTCATAAGATAATTCAACTACTACATCTCTGTGTAAACGAACAGAAGCAGTATATTTACCAGTTCTTTTAACGATACCACTAGTGATGAATTTTCTTTCAACTTCTTGTCCACCTTTAGCTAAAGCTTCAGCGATATCAATATTGGTAATTGAACCAAATAATTTTTCACCACCTGCTTTGGCATAGATTTTAATTTCAATAGCTTTTAATGCTTCAGCTAATGCTTGAGCGTCACTAACTACTTTAGCTTCTTTATGAGCTCTTTGTTTTAGGTTTTCAGCCAAAACTTTCTTTGCAGAAGCAGTTGCTAAATGAGCAAAACCTTGAGGAATTAAAAAGTTACGTCCGTATCCGTTTTTTACATTTACCACGTCATCTTTAAATCCTAAATTTTGTACGTCTTGTTTTAATATAAGTTCCATGTTGTTGTCCTTTGTTATTAGAAGTTAGTCCCGATTTTTATCGGGACAACAACTGTTGATTTTTAATTATTTTAATAAATCTGCCACATACGGCATTAAAGCTAAGTGACGCGCTCTTTTAACAGCTACT
>CAIJFC010000257.1 GCA_903819815.1 uncultured Bacteroidota bacterium | reverse complement strand
CATTTTTTCTCAAAATCTTCTCTATTTTCTGAAAATAACGATTTCAATTTATCAGCTACTTTTCTAGTGATATAATTAGATATTTTCTTTACAGCTCCATCAGCTTGCAGGCTAGAACGAGAAACATTTAATGGAATGTCTGGAGAATCTATTACTCCTTTTAACATCGTTAAAAATTCAGGAACAATACCCTCCACATTATCAGTTACATAAACCTGATTTTGATACAATTGAATTTTGTCCTTTTGAATTTGCAAGTCGGAACCTAATTTTGGGAAGTATAGAATTCCTGTCAAATTGAATGGATAGTCTACATTTAAATGAATGTGGAATAACGGTTCTTCAAATTGCATTGGATATACCTCGCGATAGAAGTTTTTGTAATCTTCATCAGATAATTCTGTTGGTTGTTTGGTCCAAGCTGGGTTTGGATTATTGATAATGTTGTCAACTTCTACTTCTGTAAATAGGTTGTCTTTGTCTTCTTCAGCAACAGATTCGCCTTTTTTCTGCTCGATTTTTTCTGTTTTTGTTCCAAATTTAATTGGAATCGGCATGAATTTATTGTATTTATTCAACAATTCATTGATTTTGAAATCTTCCAAAAACTCTAAAGAATCGTCGGCGATATGCAAAATAATTTCAGTTCCACGAGTAGTTTTATCACTTGGATCTAATGTAAATTCGGGACTCCCGTCACAGGTCCAATGGGCAGCAGGTTCGTCTTTATATGATTTAGTGATAATTTCTACTTTGGAAGCCACCATAAAAGCAGAATAAAATCCAAGGCCAAAATGTCCTATAATTCCTGAATCTTTGGCAGAATCTTTATATTTATCCAGAAACTCCTCAGCTCCTGAAAAGGCCAATTGATTGATGTATTTTTCAACTTCTTCGGAAGTCATTCCAATTCCTTGGTCAATAAGATGTAATTTTTTACCCTCTTTATCAATTTTAACCTCTATAATAGGATTCCCATAGTCTACTTTAGCCTCACCAATACTTGTTAAGTGCTTTAATTTTAGAGTAGCATCAGTTCCATTAGAAATAAGCTCACGCAAAAAGATCTCGTGATCGCTGTATAAAAATTTCTTAATTAAAGGGAAGATATTCTCTACCGAAACATTGATTTTTCCAGTTGTCATATATTAAAATTTTAAGATTTAAAATTCATCATTCAAATAGAGTACCAATTCAATAAAAGTGACAAATTGGCGCAAACAATTCAATCGTAAATATAGTCTCATTTGAAATACACAATCAATGTAAATTTAACATTAATAAATTTTGAATAGCAATCAAAATGGTAACAATAATTTTACATTGAGTTTTAAAAACCCATTTTTCATAATAAATAGGTAACATTAGACCAGGATTAGGATATTAATTTTGCAGCATAATAATCTAAATTTAAAAAAAACTAATAATGAAGTATTTTTATTCTTTATTAATCGCACTTATTTCAAGCGCAATTTATTCTCAAACCGCAATTATTAAAGGTACTGTAGTTGAGGAAGGAACTGGGAAATCGATACCAGGAGTTTTGGTAAAAGTAGCAAACACAAAACTAGCAACACAAACAGATGCTTCTGGAGAATTTATCATCAGAAATGTACCTGTTGGAAAACAAGAACTTCAATTTTCTGATTTTACATTAGAAACTAAAATTATCTCAGATGTTGACGCTTTAAAAGACGAAACTACCTCGCTAACGGTTTCAATGGCAGAAAAAAACAACACCTTGACCGAGGTGGTGATTAAGAAAACTAAGATGAAAGCAGAATCTGTTGCTTCATTATTATCAGTTCAAAAAAATAGTGCGAGAGTTTCTGATGGTATTTCTGCCGAAACTATTAAAAGAACACCAGATAGAACGACTTCTGATGTATTAAAGAGAATTAGTGGAGCGAGTGTTCAAGATAATAAGTTTGTAATTATTCGTGGTTTGAATGACCGTTACAATACGACTTACTTAAATGGTGCTCCATTACCAAGTACAGAGCCAGATAGAAAAGCATTTTCATTTGATATCTTTCCAGCAAACATGTTAGACAATTTAGTAATATATAAAACCGCCACACCTGATTTACCAGGTGAGTTTGCAGGTGGAGTTATTGAAATTAACACTAAAGCAACTCCGGACAAAAACTTTGAAACACTTTCATTGGGTTCCGGTTTTAATACAATTACAACAGGAAAAAAACAACTTTACAGTGCCTCTGGAAAAACGGATTGGATCGGCATTGACGACGGAACAAAAGGGTTGCCTTCCTCCTTTCCAGGAGTAACAGAATTTCAAGCTTTGCAAGGAATTCGTAGTCAAGCAAGTACATTAGCAATTGCTGATTTAGCGAAGTCTACCACTTCTGATTGGAGCTTATATGAAAAAACATTTAGTCCAAATACTAGTTTTCAATATACTTTAGGAAGATATTTTAAATTAAATGAAACTAAGAGCTTAGGTTTCTTATCCTCAGTTACTTACAATAGAACAAATGTATTTAGCGAAACAAATAGAAGAACGTACGACGCTCCAGGACAATTAGTTACCAATCAACTAGATCAAAATTATAGTGTTCAAACCTTATTAGCAGCTATTGGTAATGTTTCTTTGAAAACAGATGCTAATAATTCATTTAGTTTTAAAAACTTATATAGCATTACTTCTGATAATAGAATATTGGACAGAAATGGAAGTTTGGCCGAAGAAAGTGATCCATTATGGATAAAAACTACCTCTAGAATTTTTACAAGTAGTAAAATATACACAGGTCAATTAAGTGGAGATCATTTCTTAACTGCTAGTAAAATTAAATTGAACTGGGTGGGATCTTATAGTAATGTTAATAGAGAAATCCCAAGCGAAAGAAGAAATAACTACGTTTACATTAAATTTGATAACGGAACGGTTTCACCACCCGTTGCCAATTTTTCAACTAATATTGTAGGTGCTGATTATCCGGGTTCTATATTTACCTCCCTAAACATAGAAAATATCTACAGTTTTAAATTAGACATTAGTAAAAAGGTAAAATTATCTGAAGATTTTACTACTGAAATTAAAATAGGCGGAATTACTCAAAATAGATCTAGAGATTTTGCAGCAAGACAATTAGGTTATGTTCAATTTACAGGTACAGTAAATGGAGTAAATTATGGAAATAATACCTTTTCACAAAACATTTCAACTCTACCAAATGAGACTATTTTTAACCCATCCAATATGGGTATTTTAGGACCAAACTCTAGTGGGTTGACTTTGTTTGATGGGTCAAAAGGTAATGATAAGTATACCGCAAGTTCTAAATTGAATGCTGGTTACGTTATGTTTGACAATACCTTTAAAAAAATTAGATTCATTTGGGGAGCAAGATTAGAAAGTTATGCCCAAATTTTAGATTCAAAATCAGACATAGGAGCCCCTGTAAATGTAGATGCAAGACAAGCCGATTTTCTGCCGTCATTTAATTTCATTTATAGTTTAACTAAAACCCAAAACTTAAGATTAAGCGCTTCTAAAACCTTAAACCGTCCAGAGTTTAGAGAATTAGCTCCCTTCATATTTTTTGATAGTGCTACTAGATTTAACACTTCGGGAGATCCAGATTTGAAAATTGCAGAAATTAAAAACGTGGACTTTAGGTATGAGATTTTTCCAGGTAAAGGACAGTTATTTTCTTTTTCTGCTTTTTACAAACAATTTACCAACCCGATTGAACTTCAAGCACAAGCTAATAATTCAAACCAATACAAAAATGCTAAAGAAGGAACCAGTAGTGGAATTGAATTAGAATACAGAACTTTAGTAAGTTCAATTTTTGGAACTGAAAACAACAAAATTTTTGAAGATTTGACTTTATTTACTAATTTGGCAATCATTCGTTCTAAAGTAGATATTTCTAATTTAGTATCTTCCGCAACTTTAAGAAATATCCCTATGCAAGGACAATCGCCATATGTTTTTAATGGTGGTTTTCAATATATGAATAAAGAGTTTGGATGGTCTGGCACTTTAAATATGAATAGAGTAGGAGATAGAATTGCTATCCATGGGAATCAAACTCCTGGTGGAGCTACACCAGCTTTCTGGGAAAAAGGAAGGATGTTCTTGGATATGCAAATAGCAAAGACATTTATGAATAATAAATTAGAATTGAAATTCAATGTTCAAAATTTATTAGCACAAGATTTAATTTACTTCCAAAACAACGAGTATGATACCGCTGATAAAGTTTCAGGAATAAATGCGTTTTTCAATTCTGTTTTATTGGGTGATTCCCAAGATAAAAATGGTTTCGATGCCAGTGAAGACGATGTGGTTTGGAGAACTAAATTCGGACCTACATTTTCTCTATCCATCAACTACAAT
>CAIJFC010000256.1 GCA_903819815.1 uncultured Bacteroidota bacterium | reverse complement strand
GAAGATGACACGATTAACTTCGTTGATTTGATTGATTTTGCACCTGGAAAGCCGTTAACCTTAGAATTCGTTCATGCGGATGGTTCCAAAGATAGTATCTTGGCCAACCATACTTATAACGAAGGCCAAATTGGTTGGTTTGTTGCAGGTTCAGCATTGAACTTAATAGCTGCTGGAAAAGCTTAAATTAATTTATTATACTATTAAAAACGCGCTGTGAAAACAGCGCGTTTTTGTTTATTGGTGTAAAACAATCGTAACTGATTTAAAGATTTTTTGTTCACTTCGTTAAAAATCCTATCTTTAACCAAACCAAAAAAATTATGCAAGAGAACAACCCCGAAGATTTCAAAAGAGAATTAGGATTATTAGATGGAACAATGCTTGTTGTGGGTTCCATGATAGGTTCAGGAATATTTATTGTGAGTTCTGACATGGTCCGCCAAGTGGGTTCTGCGGGATGGCTAATTGCAATTTGGGGACTTACCGCCTTACTCACAATTGTGGCAGCAGTGAGTTATGGTGAATTGAGTGCCATGTTTCCTAAAGCAGGTGGTCAGTATGTTTACTTGAAAGAAGCTTACGGAAAGCTAATCGGTTTTTTATACGGGTGGAGCTTTTTTGCGGTAATCCAAACGGGAACTATCGCCGCTGTTGGGGTAGCATTTTCAAAATTTGCAGCTTATTTGTATCCGCCCCTTAGTGAAAAAAATATCATTTTTGAAGTGGGGAATTTTCAACTCCATGCAGCTCAAATAGTCTCTATAATCATGATTGTTATACTGACGTATATCAACAGTCGTGGAGTAAAAAATAGTAAAATCTTGCAAACGATTTTAACAATTGTAAAAATTGCTTCCCTTTTAGGTTTGATAGTTTTCGGATTTGCTTTAGGCGCAAAAACTGAAATTTGGAATGCCAATTGGGCTGATGCTTGGGCAGTAAAATCGTATGCAGCAGATACAACCTCTTGGTTGCCAATAGGTGGAATGGCATTAATTGCAGCAGTCTCGGCAGCTTTGGTAGGTTCTATTTTTTCTAGCGATGCTTGGAACGGAGTAACATTTATTGCAGGAGAAATAAAAAACCCAAAAAGAAATGTAGGATTGAGTTTGTTTTTGGGAACACTAATCGTTAGCGTTATATACCTATTAGCGAATTTAATGTATTTGGCTGTAATTCCTCTTCAGGGAATTGCAACCGCAGAATCGGATAGAGTTGCCGTAGTGGCTTCGCAAAATATTTTTGGAGCTTCCGGAACGGTGATAATTGCATTAATGATAATGATTTCTACATTTGCTTGTAATAACGGTTTGATTATGGCTGGAGCAAGAGTATATTATACCATGGCAAAAGACGGTTTATTCTTTAAAAAAGCGGCTATATTAAACGAGTCAAGTGTGCCTTCTTGGTCTTTATGGGCGCAATTTTTTTGGGCCTCAGCTTTGTGTTTAACAGGAAAATACGGTGATCTTTTAGATTTTGTAGTAATCATCGTTCTAATATTTTATATCTTAACTATCTACGGAATATTTATTCTTCGTAAGAAAATGCCAGATGCCGATAGACCTTATAAAGCTTTTGGCTATCCATTTTTACCTTTTTTATATATCCTAATTGCAACTGCTATTTGTGTTGCTTTATTAGTTACCAAAACCAGTACTTGCGGTTGGGGCGTTTTGATTATGGTAATTGGAATACCGATTTATTATTTGATGAATAAAGAAAAAGTTTAGAGATTAAGATTATAGGAATAAGAAAAAAATCCGTTTCATCACTGAAACGGATTTTTTGTTTATTAACCATTAATAATAAGCAAAGCGTCTTACTTTTGAAATGTATTTTGCCAAACGTATTACTTGGTGGCTATAGCCGTATTCATTATCGTACCAAATATAAAGTACAATATTTTTACCATCTTCTGAAACAATAGTTGCATTACTATCGTAAATGGATGGCGCTGATGTTCCTACAATATCTGAAGAAACCAATTCGTTATTTAGTGAGTATTTTATTTGTTCTACCAATTCCCCTTCTAATGCGTATTTTTTCATAATGGCATTGATTTTAGCAATAGAGGTAGCTTTCTTGATTTCTAAATTTAATATTACTAATGAACCATTTGGAACTGGAACCCGAATAGCATTGGAAGTTAATTTTCCAGCAAGACTTGGTAGCGCCTTTGCAACAGCACTTCCGGCTCCGGTTTCAGTTATTACCATATTTAATGCCGCCGCTCTACCACGACGGTATTTTTTATGCATATTATCCACTAAATTCTGATCGTTGGTATAGGCATGAATGGTTTCAATATGCCCTTTTACAACGCCTAAAGTTTCTTCAACTACTTTCAAAATTGGGGTTATCGCATTGGTAGTGCAAGAAGCAGCGGAAAAAATATCAATTTCATCTGGATTATATTCATTTTGATTTACTCCGTGTACAATATTTGGAACTCCTTTTCCAGGCGCTGTAAGTAGTACTTTTCGAGCTCCTTTTGATGATAAATGGCGTCTTAAAGCCTCTTCAGTTGTAAACGCTCCTGTATTGTCAATCACTAAAGCTTCGTTTATTCCAAATTGAGTATAATCAATTTCTTCGGGTCCATTTGCCGTAATTACATGAACTGTAGTTCCATTGATAATTAATGCGTTGTTTTTCACATCGGCTACTACCGATCCCATAAAGTCTCCGTGAATTGAATCGTAACGCAATAAAGAAGCTCTTTTTTCAAGTGAAACAGCATCGTTTTTATCACGAGTTACAATAGCTCTCAATCGCAATTGTTCTCCTTTTCCCATTTTCGACATTAATTCTCGTGCTAATAATCTTCCGATTCTTCCAAATCCATAAAGAACAACATCTTTTGAATTAATTTCTTCGGTATTTTTGATAGCTTTGATTTTGTCTATTACAAATGCTTTGGCATTATTGTGTTTGTTATCTTTTAAATGGTATTCGAAGGTGAGTTTTCCAATGTCTAATTTTGAAGGAGGTAAATCCAATGTCAATATAGCTTTTACAATTTCTAATGAATCAAATATTGAAATTGGTTTACCAACAAATTCGCCAGCATATTCATGAAGATTGATAATTTCACTTACATTTTTATCAATTAATTGATTTCTAAAAAGTACCATTTCTATGGATTTGTCGTACCATAAATCGCTGATTGTTTTAATAAATTCTACGCCAGCTTTTCTTCGGTTGGCTTGAAATGCAACTTCTTTTTCATAGGATATTGTCATAATAACTAAGCTAAATTTTAAATGATATTATTAATAATTTTTACAAAAGTACCCATTTCAATCGATTTCGTAACTGGTTTTAGTGTTAAATTTATTTTTTGATAAATAAAAAAAGCCGATTAATAAAAATCGACTTTTTAATAACTAAAGTAAAATGGTATTCTATAAAATTAAGCGGACCACTTGTCCGTTTGCGGTTATCATTTCAATTTGAACAGCTTGGTTTTCATCTATGTTGGAAAGTGCTTTTGAAACGGTTTCTACATCAATCGCTTTACTATTTCCAATACTTAATATGATTCCGCCTTTGAGATCATTTACGTAGGCGCTCAATTTATCATTGTCAATTTCTTTGATTTTTACTCCGTAACTAATTCTGAATTTCTTTTTATCTGATGCGGTTATGTTCTCTAGATCTAACCCTTTAAATTGAGTGTTTATAACATCGCTTTTAGTTAAAGTAACCGGAATTACCATTGTTTTATTATTTCTGATAATGGTAACTTGAACTTGGTCATTAGGTCTTTTTGTACTTATATAACCGTTCAATTCAGCATAAGAAGTTACATTTTGACTGTCAATTTTCTTAATAATGTCTCCTTTTATTAAACCTGATTTTTCAGCCCCTGTATTTTTATTTACACGTTTAATATAAAACCCTTCGGTTTCTTTTATGCCTAATTCTTTTGAAGTGGCACTATTTAATTCACCTCCTTCAACACCCAAAATACCTCTTTGTACGTTACCAAATTCCATAATATCTTCAATTATTTTACGGGTAATATTTGAAGGAATTGCAAATGAATAGCCAACATAAGATCCAGTTTGCGATGAAATCATGGTATTTATTCCAATTAATTCGCCACGAGTATTTACTAATGCGCCTCCGCTATTTCCAGGATTCACGGCAGCGTCAGTTTGAATAAAGGATTGGATTCCTGAAGTGTCTAAATTTCTAGCTTTTGCAGAAACTATACCCGCAGTAACTGTAGAAGTTAAGTTGTATGGATTTCCAACGGCCAAAACCCATTCACCCACTTTCACTAAATCGGAATCAGCAAAAGTTGAATATGGAAGTTTTTCGTCTGCGTCAATTTTCAATAAAGCAATATCCATTTTCGAATCGGTTCCAACCAATTTTGCTTTATATGATTTTTTGTTATTTAGTGTAATTTCAATTTCTGAAGCATCTTTAACCACGTGATTATTAGTAACAATATAACCATCTTCAGAAATGATTACCCCGGAACCAGTTCCAATTTGTTCTTGCTGTTGCGCTCCTCTATATCCATAAAAGAACTCCATTATAGGATTCGAAACCGAAGTATATGACACATTTTTTACGTGAACTACTGTGTGTAAAGATTTGTCAGCGGCTTCAGTAAAATCAACAGCTTCGGATGATAAACCAACTGTTTTTCCATAATTTTTTGGAGCAAGTGTAACCACTGAATTTCTATTTTTTGAAAAATAACCGTTACTATCAAATAATAATTTGTAGGATCCAAGAGTAACAGCGCCACTTAAGAGTGATACTAAGAATAGATT
>CAIJFC010000255.1 GCA_903819815.1 uncultured Bacteroidota bacterium | reverse complement strand
ATTTGTAAATACTCGGCTAAATATTGACTTATATACTGATGCTTTATATATTCCTATTGTGAGTCATCAAATATTTTGGAAACAGAATAATGGAATTGGCAATTTAACTACACCAATAATGATTGATTCTACTTTTCTATATCTGAATGTCTATACTGACGATATTGACAACGACTCAGATAATGATATTATCTGGTATGGTGACAATACAGGTGTAAAAAATTTAGGTGTAATAACAAATAATACAATTGTTTTGAGTTTAAATGAATTGAGAAATGACAATCATATAACTATTTATCCGAACCCAGCAAATGAGTTTCTTAATATAGAAATAAAAGGGAACATCAAAGAAATATATTTATATAACAATATAGGTCAACTAGTATTGACAACATTTGAAAAAAAGATTAACCTGCAAAACCTACAAAATGGTTTGTATTATATTAGAATATTATTGAAAGATGGTACTATTTATAAAGAAAAAATAATTAAAACAACGTACCGCTAACACGGGTTTGGCAAAAGTGGCGGTTCAGTGCTCCGCTGACACATTTACGGTTAATCAAAGTTTGGTTCTCCGCATCAACATTAGTAGTGTAAATCGCCACCTTCGCCAAGCCCGAAAACGTTAGCGGTAAGCACCAAAAAAATGGAAATAAATTAGATGTTTACGTAATAAATTATTATTTTTGTACGTAAATAAATTTATCATGAATACTAAACTCACATTAAATCTTGACAAAGGCGTAATCGACCAAGCGAAAAACTATGCGAAAGATAATAGCGTAAGTCTTTCTAAACTTGTCGAAAACTATCTTGATTCTCTAACAAAAAGATCAGAGAAAAAATGCAAAATCAGTCCATTAGTACAAAGTTTAACTGGAGTTATTCCAAGTGGAAACTATGATGACAAAAAGGATTACAAAGATTATCTTTCTGAAAAATATTCATAATGGAAAAACTTTTAGTTGACACAAATATCGTCATAGACTTACTTTCTAAACGAGAAGATTTTTTTCAAGAAGCGCAGGAATTGTTTACGCTCGCAGACAATAAAAAAGTGGAGCTTTATGTTTCCGCTTTAACTTTTGCAAATACACATTATTTACTTTCGAAACATCAAAAACTTGATGAAGCTAGAAAAACACTAATCAAATTTAAAGTGTTAGTAGAAGTTTCTCCATTAGATGATAAAATTGTAGAACTTGCTTTAGTTTCGAATTTCAAAGATTTTGAAGATGCAATTCAATATCATACTGCATTAGAAAATGGAATTGATATTATAATTACGAGAAATAAAAAAGATTTTAAGAATTCGAAGTTGCCAATTATGACTGCAAAAGAATACTTAAAGAAATAAGCGACTACGGCTAACAGGCGTTTGGCAAGATTGCGAATTTTGTTGTAAATTCACGTTTACGTTTCGCAAGAAATTTTATCTTTAACAGAAAATAATCAATTCCGAACTTCACAACTGCGTGAAGTGGCGGAACGTTACCTCAAAGAATCTTTTCTACTAACATAATTGTGCAAGAAATCACCTTTTGGTTTTCCTAAATCGAAAGAGCTCCATTTGGTTAAAAAGCGGGTGCTGGTTCTGGCTTCGTCTTTGTCCATGTTCTCATACTCAATCCGGTAAACCGCAGAATACAATTCGGCGCGCCCTACTCCATGGTAACAGTGAATTAGTACCGGATAATTAGCTGGATTATCCATTATTTTGTAAAACAAAACTAAATTTTCTTTGGTTGGAACCTGATCGGAACCGTCATTAAAATAATTTACGCCATTAATTTTTGCGACAGCACTTTTCTCAGCTTCTAATTCCGCTACATTTTCAGGATTATTCACATCGTCACCAGTTCCTGGGAATCGTAAATCAACAATCGACTTGATTTTATACTTTTTTACGTAAGTCTCTAATTCATCCGGCGGAATTACACCCGATTTATAAACTTTACCTTCCGTAATCGTTTCGAAATTATGGTTGATATTCATATCATAAACATATTTACCTCCAAATAGAACTCCTAATCCAAAAAGTAAAATCCCGATTATTTTTAGCTGTTTTTTCATGGTGTAAAATTAAATACTAAATTTCTATTTTGGGTTAATTATATAAAATTAATTAATAAGTTTCTGAATTTGTTTATTTTTCATTAATTTGCATCTATAAAAATAATTAGTTTAAAATGACAAACGTAACTCGATTATTCGAATTTCCCTATTATCAATTAGAAAAATACCATTCTATTTCGGATGCATTAGTAACGAAATATGAAGGGAATTGGATTAAAACTTCCACACAAGAATACATTGATAAAGCCAATGCGATTTCGCGTGCTTTATTGAAAATTGGGGTTCAAAAAGACGATAAAATAGCCGTAATTTCTACCAATAATAGAACCGAATGGAATATTGTTGATATTGGAGTATTGCAAACAGGAGCACAAAACGTACCCATTTATCCTACCATTTCAGAAACAGATTACGAGTATATTTTAAACCATTCTGAATCGGTTTATTGTTTTGTTTCCGATGCTGAAATATTACGTAAAGTCAATCTTATAAAAGCTAACGTTCCTAAATTAAAAGAAGTTTACTCATTTGATACCATCGAAGGTTGTAAAAATTGGACCGAACTTCTTGCCATTGGCGAAGACCAAAACTACCAAGACGAAGTAGAAGCTAGAAAAAAATTGGTTCAACCTAATGATTTAGCAACCATAATTTACACTTCAGGAACTACAGGAAAACCTAAAGGCGTGATGCTATCTCATGACAATATTGTTTCGAATGTATTTGCTGGAGCTGCTAGAATTCCGCTTTCACCAGGCAATAGCCGCACCATGAGTTATCTACCTGTTTGCCATATTTTGGAAAGATTTTACCTTTATTTATGTCAGTATTATGGCGTTTCTATTTATTTTGGAGAATCAATTGATAAAATTGGTGACAACCTGAAAGAGGTAAAACCCAATTTAATGACAGGTGTACCAAGGGTTTTAGAAAAAGTGTATGATAAAATATATGCTAAAGGGTCGGAATTAAAAGGACTTAAAAAAATGATTTTCTTTTGGGCTTTAAATCTTGGTTTTAACTACAAACCGTATAAAGAAAACGGTTGGTGGTATGAATTCCAATTAAAAATAGCCCGAAAATTAGTTTTCAGCAAATGGAAAGAAGGTGTTGGAGGCAATTTAGAGATGATTGCATGCGGTAGTGCGGCATTACAACCCAGATTGGCACGGATTTTTGCTGCGGCAAATATTACTATCATGGAAGGCTACGGATTAACGGAAACTTCACCATTGATTTCTATTAACGACATGAGAAATCGTGGTTTTAAAATAGGAACCGTTGGAAAAGCAGTGGATAAAGTAACCATAAAAATCGCTGAAGACGGTGAAATACTTTGCAAAGGACCCAATGTAATGTTGGGTTACTATAAAGATGAAGAGCAAACGAATGAAGTTTTAAAAGACGGTTATTTTCACACGGGTGACATTGGAGAAATAGATGCCGAAGGATTTTTGAAAATTACCGATCGTAAAAAAGAAATGTTTAAAACCTCAGGAGGAAAGTATATTTCGCCACAATTACTTGAAAATGCGTTCAAGCAATCTCGTTTTATAGAACAAATAATGGTGATTGGCGACGGTCAAAAAATGCCAGCTGCGTTTATTCAGCCTCATTTTGAATATATTAAGGAATGGCAAAAACTACACGACATTACTCCAGATACTTCATTAGAAGCAATTGCTACCAATCCAAAAGTAATTGAACGAATTCAAGAAGAAGTGAATAAAATTAATGAAAAATTCGGCAGTTGGGAAAGAGTCAAAAGATTTGAACTTACTCCGGACCTTTGGACTATTGACGGAGGTCACGTAACTCCTACTCTAAAACTAAAGAGAAAGGTGGTACTAGAAAAATACAAAGACCTATTTGCAAAAATATACAACTAAGAAAAAACTCCTCAAATTATGAGGAGTTTTTTTTTAACATAAAATAAATATAAAATACTATGCGTGCATACTATTTTTTATTATATTTGAAATCAAATCAAAATTGATGAAAGAAAAAACGATAGATTACATACTTCGAGCAACGTGGCAAGCGGTCTCAAGAATGTATAATGAAGAGGCGCAGAACTTTGGAGCTTCAATGGCGACAGGTTTTGCATTGTTAAGTATGGACAAAGACAATGGAACTCCTTCAACTTCATTAGGGCCAAAAATGGGTATGGAAGCCACAAGCTTAACCAGAACATTAAAATCGATGGAAGAAAAAGGATTAATTATTAGAAAGAAAAATCCAGATGACGGTCGTGGTGTACTAATTTACCTAACTGATTTTGGAAGAGAAAAACGGGAATTATCGAGAAATACGGTATTAAGATTTAACGAAACTGTCAAAAAACATGTTTCTGAAGAAAAGCTAAAGCACTTTACCGAAGTAACTGACATCATCAATGAGTTAATTCTAGAGAAAACGATATTTAGTACAAAGGAAAATACAACAGACCAAAAAAATAAATAGATGAAGCGTACCATAAAAAAAGTTGCAGTTATAGGTTCCGGAATAATGGGATCGGGAATTGCATGTCATTTTGCCAATATCGGAGTTGAAGTTTTACTATTAGATATTATCCCAAATCAACTCACCAGTGAGGAAGAAAAAAAGGGGCTGACATTAGAAAGTAAAATTGTTAGAAATAGGTTAGTTAATGAGCATTTAGCTAACTCTTTGAAATCAAAACCTTCACCTATATACAATCAAAAATTTGCCAGTCGGATTACTACAGGAAATACCACCGACGATTTGGCTAAAATTGCCAATGTGGATTGGATTATTGAAGTGGTTGTTGAGCGTTTGGACATTAAGAAATTAGTATTCGAACAAATAGAAAAATACCGTAAACCAGGAACTTTGGTAACTTCAAATACTTCAGGAATTCCTATTCATTTTATGAGTGAAGGAAGAAGTGACGATTTTCAAAAACACTTTTGTGGAACCCACTTTTTTAATCCCGCACGATATTTAAAGTTATTTGAGATTATTCCAGGCCCACAAACCTCCTCTGAAATAATTGATTTTCTTACTATTTATGGTGAGAAATTCTTAGGAAAAACCTCGGTTGTTGCTAAAGATACTCCAGCATTTATAGGTAATCGAATTGGTATTTTTGGAATTCAAAGTTTGTTTCACTTGGTTAAAGAACTAGGATTAACCATTGAAGAAGTTGATAAATTGACCGGTCCAGTTATTGGTAGACCAAAATCGGCGACTTTCAGAACGGTAGATGTGGTTGGATTGGATACTTTAGTCCATGTAGCCAACGGAATTTATGAAAATTGTCCAAACGACGAAAAGCACGACTTATTTCAATTACCAGATTTCATTAAAAAAATGATGGAAAACAATTGGCTTGGAAGCAAAACAGGTCAAGGGTTTTACAAAAAAGAAGGTTCGGTAATTTTATCATTAGATTTAAATACTTTAGAGTATAGAGCCCCAAAGAAAGCGTCTTTTGCAACTTTAGAATTAACAAAAACGATATCCAAACCTATTGATCGTTTTAAAATATTGGTAACAGGAAAAGACAAAGCGGGTGAATTTTACAGAAAAAGTTTTGCTTCGATGTTTGCTTATGTTTCCAATAGAATTCCTGAAATAGCAGATGAATTATACAAAATTGACGATGCGATGAAAGCAGGTTTTGGATGGGAAAATGGTCCGTTCGAAATTTGGGATGCCATTGGTGTAGCAAAAGGAATTGAAATCATGAAAGCCGAAGGCTTAGAACCTAATTCTTGGGTGAATGATATGTTGATGTCCGGAAATTCAAGTTTTTATACCATAAAAGAAGGCGCAACCTATTATTATTCTATTCCAAATAAAACACAAACGAAAGTTCCAGGTCAGGATGCCTTTATCATCTTAAACAACATTCGAGAAAGTAAAAAAGTATGGAGTAATAGCGGGGCGATTATTCAAGATTTAGGCGATGGAATTTTGAATTTAGAATTCCAATCGAAAATGAACACCATTGGAGGGGACGTTTTACAAGCCATAAACAAAGCAATTGATTTATCAGAAAAAGAATACCAAGGTTTGGTTATTGGAAATCAAGCAGCCAATTTTACCGTGGGTGCCAATATCGGAATGATATTTATGATGGCGGTTGAACAAGAATATGACGAATTGAATATGGCTATTAAAATGTTTCAAGACACGATGATGCGCGTTCGTTATTCCGGGATTCCTGTAATTGTAGCGCCCCACGGAATGACCTTAGGTGGTGGATGCGAAATGAGCATGCACGCTGATAAAGTGGTTGCTGCCGCAGAATCGTATATCGGATTGGTTGAGTTTGGAGTTGGTGTAATTCCGGGTGGTGGTGGATCGAAAGAAATGGCTTTACGAGCTTCTGATTTATTCCGAAAAAATGATGTTGAATTGAATATATTGCAAGAATATTTCTTAACAGTGGCTATGGCTAAAGTTTCGACTTCTGCCTATGAAGCCTATGATTTAGGTATTTTACAACACGGAAAAGATGTAGTTGTAGTCAATAAAGACCGCCAAATTGCGGAAGCAAAAAAACACGCTTTATTAATGGCAGAGGCGGGTTACACCCAACCTATTCGTCGCAATGATGTGAAAGTTTTAGGAAAACAAGCCTTGGGAATGTTCTTAGTTGGAACCGATCAAATGGAAGCGGGTAAATACATTTCCGAACACGATAAGAAAATTGCAAATAAACTGGCTTATGTAATGGCGGGTGGCGATTTATCCGAACCAACATTGGTATCAGAACAATATTTATTAGACATTGAAAGAGAAGCCTTTTTGTCGCTTTGCACGGAAAGAAAAACATTGGAAAGAATTCAATTTATGTTAACTAAGGGGAAACCACTAAGAAATTAATTATAAATTATAAATGTTGAATTTTAAATTTCTAAAAGACATTTGATTCAACCAATAATTTAAAATTTATAATTCAAAATTCAAAATAACAGTTATGAAAACAGCATACATAGTAAAAGCATACAGAACAGCCGTCGGAAAAGCACCCAAAGGCCTATTTAGATTCAAGCGACCTGATGAATTGGCAGCGGAAACCATCCAATTTATGATGAATGAATTGCCCGATTTCGACAAGAAGCGCATCGACGATGTAATGGTTGGAAATGCCATGCCCGAAGCAGAACAAGGGTTAAATATGGGACGATTGATTTCCTTAATGGGATTAAAAATTGAAGATGTTCCAGGAGTTACAGTAAATAGATATTGTGCCTCGGGATTAGAAACTATAGGAATGGCTACTGCTAAAATTCAATCAGGAATGGCCGATTGTATTATTGCTGGTGGAGCAGAAAGTATGAGTTTTATTCCAATGGGAGGCTATAAACCAACACCTGATTATGCTGCTGCAAAAGCAGGAAATGAAGATTATTATTGGGGAATGGGATTAACAGCAGAAGCCGTTGCTCAACAATATACTATTTCCAGAATAGACCAAGATGAATTTGCTTTTAATTCGCATTTAAGAGCTTTGAAAGCGCAATCGGAGGGTAAATTTGACAAACAAATAGTTCCAATAACTGTGGAGCAAACCTTCATTAATGAAAATGGTAAAAAAGAAACCAAGTCCTATATTGTAAATAAAGATGAAGGTCCAAGAGCAGGAACATCCGTAGAAGCATTGGCTGGATTACGACCAGTTTTTACTGCAGACGGAAGTGTAACTGCTGGAAATTCTTCGCAAATGAGTGACGGAGCAGCATTTGTATTAATTATGAGCGAAGAAATGGTTAAAGAACTCAACCTTACTCCTATTGCAAGATTGGTCAATTTTGCGTCAGCAGGTGTTGAACCTAGAATTATGGGAATTGGCCCAGTAAAAGCCATTCCAAAAGCGTTAAAACAAGCAGGATTACAATTAAAAGACATCGATTTAATCGAATTAAATGAAGCTTTTGCCTCTCAATCATTAGCAGTAATTAGAGAATTGGATTTAAATCCAGAAATCGTTAATGTTAATGGTGGAGCAATTGCATTGGGCCATCCGTTAGGTTGCACAGGAGCAAAATTATCGGTTCAATTGTTCGACGAAATGAAATTACGAGGAAGTAAATACGGGATAGTGAGTATGTGTGTGGGAACAGGACAAGGAAGTGCGGGGATATACGAATTGTTATAAATTATTTTAAATTTTGAATTATAAATTTTAAATTGGATGAAAGAAAATGTTATTGTAACAAAAACTTTTGATTTTGCATTATCAATAGTTAATCTTTTTGTTCAACTTAAAAAAGAAAATGAATTCATAATTTCTAAACAAATTTTAAGATCAGCAACAAGTGTTGGGGCAAATGTCGAAGAGGCTATTGCAGCACAATCTAGAAAAGATTTTATTCATAAGATGTCAATAGCATCAAAAGAAGCACGAGAAACTAAATATTGGTTGCGTTTATTAGATAAATCAAACCTAACTTCGATTTCAATGTCAAATTATTTAATAGAAATCGAACATATACTAAACATCATTACCAAAATAATCAAAACTACTCAAGAACACAGTCTAAAATAATTCAAAATTTATAATTTAAAATTCAAAATAATGGATATTAAAACAAGAGGAGGTCAATTCCTAGTAAGAGAAACAAAATGCGAAGACATCTTTACACCAGAAGATTTCAATGAAGAGCAATTAATGATGCGTGATTCGGTTATGGAATTTGTAGACAAAGAAATTTGGCCATACAAAAATAGGTTTGAAAATAAAGATTTCGCTTTAACAGAGGAATCGATGAAAAAAGCGGGAGATCTAGGTTTTCTTAGTGTTGCTGTACCTGAAGCTTATGGTGGAATGGGAATGGGATTTGTAAATACCGTACTGGTTTGCGATTATATCTCTGGTGCAACCGGATCCTTTTCGACAGCTTTTGGTGCACATACTGGAATAGGCACCATGCCAATAACGTTATATGGAACGGAAGAACAAAAACAAAAATACGTTCCAAAACTAGCTTCTGGCGAATGGTTTGGAGCTTATTGTTTAACAGAGCCAGGAGCTGGATCGGATGCTAATTCAGGAAAAACCAAAGCAGTTTTATCTGAAGACGGAACACATTATAAAATTACCGGACAAAAAATGTGGATTTCAAATGCTGGATTTTGTTCTTTATTTATAGTTTTTGCTCGTATTGAAGACGATAAAAATATTACTGGATTCATCGTTGAGAATAATCCCAGTAATGGAATTTCAATGGGGGAAGAAGAACATAAATTAGGAATTCGTGCTTCTTCTACGCGTCAAGTTTTCTTTGCTGATACTAAAGTTCCCGCAGAGAATATGCTTTCTGAAAGAGGAAATGGATTTAAAATTGCCATGAATGCGTTGAATGTAGGTAGAATAAAATTAGCCGCCGCTTGTTTAGATGCTCAACGAAGAGTAACTACAGGAGCAATTAAATATGCTGTGGAAAGAGTACAGTTCAATACTTCCATTGCACAATTTGGAGCTATTCGCTATAAATTAGCAGAAATGGCAACTTCTTGTTATGCTGGCGAAAGTGCTACTTACAGAGCTGCAAAAGATATTGAGGATAGAATAATTGCAAGAGAATCAGAAGGTGCATCCCATCAAGAAGCAGAATTAAAAGGGGTTGAAGAATATGCAATAGAGTGTTCTATTTTGAAAGTAGCAGTTTCTGAAGACGTTCAAAATTGCGCTGATGAAGGAATCCAAATTTTTGGTGGAATGGGATTTTCAGAAGATACTCCAATGGAAAGTGCTTGGCGTGACGCAAGAATAGCTCGTATTTATGAAGGCACCAATGAAATCAACCGAATGCTATCCGTTGGAATGCTAATAAAAAAAGCAATGAAAGGTCATGTTGATTTATTAGGTCCTGCATCACAAGTTCAAGAAGAACTAATGGGTATTCCATCATTTGATGTACCTGATTATTCAGAAATTTTTGCTGAAGAAAAAGAAATGATTGGAAAAATTAAAAAAGCATTCTTAATGGTTGCGGGTGGTGCAGTTCAAAAATATGGTCCCGATTTAGAAGAACACCAACAATTATTAATGGCTGCTGCCGATATGTTAATTGAAATTTACATGGCAGAAAGTACGATTCTAAGAACCGAGAAAATGGCTAAGAAAAATGGTGAAGATAAAGTTAAGGAACAAATTGCAATGGCAAAACTATATCTATATAAAGCGGTTGACATTATCAATTTAAAAGGAAAAGAAAGCATTATTTCTTTTGCCGAAGGTGACGAACAACGAATGATGTTGATGGGATTACGAAGATTTACTAAATATACTACTATGCCAAATATTGTTGCTTTAAGAGAAGTTATCACTTCGAAATTAGTTGATAAAAACGAATATTGTTTTTAAATAAATAACACAAAAAAAAGTTGGTTTTGTTGGAAAAGTCACTTTGTATTTATTTACAAAGTGATTTTTTTTGGAATTTTAATTTTAATATAAAATTTAGAAAACGAGACTTTTTATAATTAATAATGACTAATTTTATAAAAATTAAATCTGAGAAAAATGAAAAAAATAACAGTTTCAATCGCAATCATTATAGCAGTAATTATCGGCTGTAAAACAAATACTTCAAACGGTGTTACTTCAAAATTAAATGTAACTTTTGAACCAAAAAGTAACAGTAATGTTAAAGGAGCTGGTGTTTTTACTGAAAAAAATGGTCAAGTTACATTTACTGCAAATTTCACAGGGTTAAAACCAGGAATTCACGCAATCCACATACATGAAAAATCAGATTGTAGTGCTGCAGATGGAAGTTCTGCCGGTGGACATTGGAATCCAACGTTCAAAAAACACGGAAAATTAGGCGAAGGAGAAGCGCACAAAGGAGATATCGGTAATTTTACAACCGATGAATTTGGTAATGGTACCATTTCATTTACTACTTCAGAATGGTGTATTGGTTGTGGAGATTTTACTAAAGATATTGTTGGAAAAGGATTGATAGTTCACCAAGGTCCTGACGTTTTTATTTCACAACCAGCAGGAAATTCAGGGGCTAGAGTAGCCTGTTCAGCAATTATCAAATAATAATTAATTTACTGTAAAAATCATTTTTTAATAT
>CAIJFC010000254.1 GCA_903819815.1 uncultured Bacteroidota bacterium | reverse complement strand
GAAGCTAGAGCAAAAGCAATCGAAGATAGAAAAAAAGAATTGGAAGAAAGAAATAAAAAAATTCTTGAAGAAAGAGAAGCCGCCAAAAAGGCAAAATAAGATTTATTAAAAGAAAACCAATAAATAAATAAATAATTAATTAATACTTAAAATGATGAAACAATTAAAATGTTTACTAATAGCCACCATTTTTTTCCTTGGTGCTAACCAAATTTTTGCACAATCGAAAACTGCTCATGTAGAAGTAAATGAAATAATGTCTAAAATGCCTGCTATTCTTGAAGCACAAAAACAATTAGAAAAATTAGGAGTTGAGTACCAAGCAGTTTATAAAACAATGGGTGAGGAATACCAAGCAAAAATTAAAAAATATGAAGGCGAAGTAACAACTGTTCCTGAAAAACTAAATATTGAGCGTCAGAAAGAACTTCAAGATCTGCAAAAGAGAATCCAAGAATACGGCCAAAAGGCTGATGAAGAACTACAGACCAAAAAAGAAGAATTGATGAAACCTATTCAGGAAAAAATTATAGCGGCTATTCAAAAAGTGGGTAAAGCCAAAGGTTTCCAATACGTTTTGAATTCTGAAAGTTTATTATTAGCTGACGGTCCTAACTTAACTGCTGATGTTAAGAAAGAACTAGGTTTCTAATACTTACAAATAAAATAATTTAAAACTGCTCCTAATATGAGCAGTTTTTTTTTACATTTGTTTCTATGATTAATACTAATCCCATCGGTTTGTTTGACTCAGGAATTGGAGGTACTTCCATTTGGAAAGCCATCCATCAATTAATGCCGAATGAAAATACTATTTACCTTGCCGATAGCAAAAACGCACCTTACGGTCAAAAATCTAAAGAGGAAATCATTGCGCTAAGTAAAAAAAATACCGAATTACTATTAGAAAATAATTGCAAAATAATTGTGGTGGCTTGTAACACCGCTACTACTAATGCCATCAAAGAACTCCGAGCTACTTATGATGTTCCTTTTATTGGAATAGAACCCGCAATTAAACCAGCTGCCACCCATTCCAAAACACAAACTATAGGCATTTTAGCAACAAAAGGAACGCTGAGTAGCGAACTTTTTAACAAAACGGTTTCTCTGTATCAGGAAACCAATATAATTGAACAAATAGGATATGGTTTGGTTGAATTAATTGAAAATGGCGAAATAGACTCCCCGGAAATGGAAGAGCTTTTGGTTTCCTATTTAACTCCGATGATCGAAAAAAATATTGATTATTTGGTATTGGGTTGTAGTCATTACCCCTATTTAATACCGAAAATTAAAGCCATTTTACCTAAATCCGTACAAATCATAGATTCAGGAGAAGCGGTTGCTAAACAAACGCTAACAGTTTTGCAAAACCAAACAGGAATTAGTGATTTGGAAAAAGGAAAATGTGTTTTTTATTCCAATGTAGATCCGAAAGTGCTTAACGATATCCTGGATAATAAATATCCTGTTTCAAAAAGATTTTTTTAATCCTCCTCTTTAAACCAACTGGAATACATAATATAATTGTTTGAGATTCTCTCGATTTCACCAGCAAAGTCCGATTGATCAATGTCTTTGACTTTTTTAGCCGGAACTCCAGCCCAAATTGTCCCTGATGGAACTACCGTGTTTTGAGTAATAACCGCACCAGCAGCAACAATAGAATTGCTTTCAATAACACAATTATCCATCACAATGGCCCCCATTCCAATTAACACATTGTCATGAATTGTACAACCGTGAACTATGGCGTTGTGCCCAATTGAAACATTATTACCAATTATTGTGGGATGCTTTTCATAGGTACAATGAACAACTGCTCCATCTTGAATATTAACTTTATTACCAATTTTAATAAAATTGACATCCCCACGAATAACAGCGTTAAACCATACGCTACAGGAATTACCAAAAGAAACATCGCCAACAATCGTAGCGTTTTCAGCAACATAACAATCCTCAGGAATTGAAGGAGATTTTCCGTTTACAGCTTTTATCAACATAGTTTTAAAAAAATAGTCCCGACTAATCGGGACTGAATATTTAATTAATTGCAGGACAATTACAGTGGTATCTTTCTGGCTCACAGAATAAATTCAATCCAATTGTAATTTGATGAAATCCTCCATTATCAAACTTTACATTGCCTAACAATTGAGAATAAGTATAGGCAACCATGAAATTTTTATAATTTAAACCTAAAATAGGAGTCACATATTGTAATTTTTGCTCCGCGATACTATTTCCATTTAGATATTGCGCACCGTCTAAGCTTCTTCTGTAGGAGATTCCTCCCCAGATTTTTCCATCTTCAAAATTTTTGTACCCTTTTAAGTTGAAATCAATTGAACTTTCTTTTGTTTTTTCAACTGATTGAAACATAATTGAAGGTTCCCATAAAACAATATCTGCATCACCAAAAGTATAACCCGCACTTAAAATTACTTTTCTAAGGTTATCGCTTTCGTAAGCAGTGTAAATATTTCTTCTGGTTTCAACAGCATTTTTTACGGTTGCGTGTGCAAAAAATTCTAAATAATTATAAGAGGCACCGATGTCAAAATTCATGTAAGACTCTTTTTGAATAATTGTACCATCGACAATTGGATCATAATTTCCAGAATTTCTAAATTGGGTTTCATCCAATTGGCTTTGGATAAAAACACCACTAATACCAAAAGACAATTGGTTCAAATCAATGTCGTCTCTTGAAAACATTAAGTGATGAGCATAAGTTAATTTTGCACCCTGTTGTGAATGATACCCGTTTTGGTCTTTAAAAAGTATCATCCCAACCCCTGATTTTTCATCTAAACGGCCATTAATACTTAAAGTTTGTAATTGAGGTGCGTCTTGCTGTTCAAACCATTGTTTGCGAGCGGTTAATCTTATTTTGGTACAACTTGAAGCACCCGCCATTGAAGGGTGAATTAAATAATAATTGTCAGATAAATAGTCCGAATAAACTGCAACACCCTCTTGCGAGTATGAAAATTGTGCAATAAAAATCAAACCTAAAATGTATAATTTTTTAATATTCATATTTAATAATTCTTTTATGAATTGGAATATATAGGTGGTAATAAAACAAAATAAATTCTTCAACGTTTATAATTCATGAAAGAAATATGAAAATCGAAAAATGACTCCTTTTTTGATTAAAATCTAAGGTACTCTTTTTTATTCCGGTCAAATATATAAATTTTTAAGTTACTTATCAAATACAACCTAATATATTTATAGCTATTCGAAATTAAATAACGCTTTAAGTTCCTATTTTATTGTTAGGGTGCAATTACAAAAAAACCTAACAATCATTTTATAAATTGCCCTCAATATTTGATGAAATTATTTACCTTTACCACTCCTGATTTCAAAGGAAAAAATAAGAACTAAAATGATGAAAATAGCAATAAAAAGCACTCAAAATCCTACCATATTAAAATTTGAATTCCCTGATTTTATTACTCAAAATGAGAGTTTTGAATTTAAAAATATAGATGAGGCCAATGCTTCTCCCCTAGCGCAACAATTATTCTATTTGCCATTTGTGAAAACAGTTTACATTTCTGGAAATTTTATTGCTATAGAAAAATATTCTATAGTAGAATGGGAAGACGTTCAAGAAGCTGTTGCCGAACAAATTGAGGAATTTGTAAATAACGGTGGTGTTATCATTAAAGTAGATGAAAATAAACTTAAAAAACAACCCATAACTGTTTATGGGGAAACTACTCCTAATCCTGCAACTCTAAAATTTGTAGTTAGTAGAATGTTGACTAAAACCGGGGTGGAATTCAAAAATATAGACGAAACCAAAGCGTCTCCTTTAGCTAAAGAATTATTCAATTTTTCTTATGTAAAAGAGGTGTTTATTGATGAAAATTATATTTCTATAACAAAATACGAAGTCAATGATTGGAACCAAATTACGCTTGAATTGCGTTCATTTATTAAACTTTTCATTGAAAATGGAGGCACTGTATTGGACGAAACTTTAATCGAAAATACAGAGAAACTAGAAAAACAACAAATCAGCAATTTTGACAATTTAGATACTACTTCCCAAAAAATAATCAATATTTTAGAGGAATATGTTAAGCCCGCCGTAGCCGCAGATGGAGGAAACATCCTATTTGATTCCTATGATGAAAAAGAAAAAAGAGTGAAAGTAGTACTTCAAGGCGCTTGCAACGGTTGTCCCTCTTCTACATTTACTCTTAAAAGCGGAATTGAAAACATGTTGAAAGACATGCTAAATGATGAAAATATTAAAGTAGAGGCCATCAACGGTTAGTTTTATAAATTAAAATAGTAGTACTTAATCTCTTTTTATTTTTAGGAGCTATTCCAGCTGTTCGCTACAATCCACGCTAAAAAGCGTGGGATTTTCACTGCCATCTGGGCTAAAAAAATTGCCATGAATCAACTAATTTCTGAGACCAGTCCCTACCTTTTGCAACATGCAAATAATCCTGTGCATTGGAAAGCATGGAATAACGATTCATTAGCACAAGCTCAAAAAAACAATAAACTAATCATAATTAGTATTGGTTATTCTGCCTGCCATTGGTGCCATGTAATGGAACACGAAAGTTTTGAAGATAATGAAGTGGCCGAAACGATGAACCAACATTTCATCAATATAAAAGTGGATCGCGAAGAACGCCCTGATGTGGATGCCATTTACATGAAAGCGATACAAATCATGACTGGCCGTGGCGGTTGGCCATTAAATGTGGTTGCACTTCCTGATGGAAGACCCGTTTGGGGAGGCACCTATTTCCGAAAAGAAGAATGGGTTTCTACACTCGAAAAATTGCATCATATTTATCAATCAAGCCCTGAAAAAATGATTGAATATGCCGAAAAATTACACCTTGGAATAAATAGTGTGAATTTTTCAAATGCTGAAATATCTTCTGATCAATTAAACCCAAATTGTATTGAGCCATTAATTAAAAAATGGCAAAAAAGTTTTGATTTGGATTTTGGAGGTATGGCTCGAGCACCAAAATTCATGATGCCAAACAATTATAAATTTCTACTGCGATACGGCCATCAAGAAAAACATCAAGACATTCTAGACTTTGTGAATTTAACATTGACCAAAATGGCATTTGGTGGATTATTTGACACGGTTGACGGCGGATTTTCTCGTTATTCTGTTGATATGAAATGGCATGTCCCCCATTTTGAAAAAATGCTTTACGACAATGGTCAATTGGTTTCTTTATATTCGGATGCTTATAAATTAACCAAAAACCCTTTATATAAAGAGGTAATTGAAAAAACACTTCAGTTCGTTTCTAGAGAATTAATAAATGATGATAATGGATTTTATTGTGCCCTTGACGCTGATAGTTTAGACACTAACGGACATCTAGAAGAAGGTGCATTTTATGTGTGGAATCAATCCGATTTAGAAAAAATAATAAAGGAAGATTTCCCATTATTCAGTCAAGTTTTCAATATCAACGAATTTGGTTATTGGGAAAATGATAATTACGTTCTAATTCAAAATCTATCGCTAGAAACTATTGCAAAAAGTAATAAAATAAAACTCTCAGAGTTACAAACCAAGAAGAAAAATTGGGAAAAACTACTTTTTGACGAAAGAGAAAAAAGAAGCAAACCAAGATTAGACGATAAGTCATTGACCTCCTGGAATGCCGTAATGCTGAAAGGATACCTTGATGCTTATAAAGCATTGGGTGATGAAAATTATTTGGAAATAGCTTTGAAAAATGCCCACTTCATTATTGATAAATTGTGGAAGCCAGAGGGCAACATATTGCACAGTTACAAAAATGGGAAAGCCAATATTAATGGCTATTTAGAAGATTATTGTTTTGTAATTGACGCTTTTATTTCACTTTATGAAGTTACAATTGATGACGAATGGCTTCGTCTTTCTAAGCAATTAACAGACTATTGTTTCGATAATTTTTATGATGAAACGGCACAATTTTTCTCCTTTACTTCAAAAAATGACGATCCATTAATTGCCACTCATTTTGAAACGGAAGACAACGTAATACCCGCTTCAAATTCTGTAATGGCTTCTAATTTGTTTCAGCTTAGTGTCTATTTCCAAAATCAATACTACGAGTCCATTTGCATGAAAATGCTAAAAATAATAATCCCCAATATTGATTACCCATCGGCCTACTCTAACTGGTTAAATGTTCTGATGAACTATTCTAAACAACAAAAAGAATTGGGTATTTGTGGTGTAAATGCGATAGAATACCTATCTAAAATAAATCGGGAATACCATCCAAATTTACTTCTTGCTGGCGCAAATAAAATTTCGGAATTGCCATTTTTAAAAGACCGATTTGTAGAAAATGAAATGTTGTTTTATGTTTGCCAAAACCAAACTTGTCAGCTTCCGACCTCCAATTTCAAGGAAGTACTAAATAAAATTTGATTATTTTTTAGAAACCGTAGCCATGAAATCCTTTAGGTAATAAGGTTCAAAATAGGCCACATCTTCCAACTTACTTTGTTGGAATTTTTGATAACTTAACGCACTCATTTCATTTGCCGATGGATAAATAATTTCCTCGTGAAAAATAAAATTGGTATTCGTTAAAACTGTTTTTGCTTTTTCAGCACAATCTCCAACAAAATGGATCGATTCAGCAATTTCTTCAAATGAATTTTCAGTCAGTATTTCAGCTTGAACTTCTCTGATTTTTTCGAATTTAAAATTGAAAATCGCCGAATAAACTTCCATTCTTCGGGCATCAATCATTGGAATAATTATACCTTCAGAAATTGTTAATTTTGAAGCTAAAACCTGTAAAGTATCGATTGCAATTAGGGGGATATCCAATGCAAAACAAAGTCCTTTGGCTGCAGAAACACCAATGCGCAAACCGGTATAAGAACCTGGCCCTTGACTTACCGCAATTGCAGACAACTCTTTAAATGTTATGTTGGATTCTTTAAGACATTCTTCAATAAATACATGTAATTTTTCAGCATGAGAATAGCCGGCTTCTGCCATTTCTTTGCATAAAATAGTTTTCCCATTTTGTGAAATGGATACAGAACAGTTTTTGGTTGCCGTTTCTAAATTGAGAATATAAGTCACTAGGGTAATTTGGATATTATTTCTTCTCAGGTTTTTCAATACCAGAACTCACAATAATTTTATCACCTGAATTCAAGTCTTTTGTTACCGTGGTGTAAGGACCAACAATAACGACATCGCCTTTTTTAAGACCCGAAATTACTTCGATGTTCGTGTCGTCTTGGATTCCAGTTTTGATGATTCTGATTTTAGCTTTATCTCCTACTTTTACAAATACACATTCAAATTTCTTATCACTTTTTGGAGCAACTTTACTTTCTTTATCTTGGGAATCTTCAACCACCATTTTTGAAGTTGCGGTAGTATCCGATTTTACAACAATTGAACTAATTGGCACCCCAATTACATTTACTTTTCTGGTTGTAATTATGTCAACTGTAGCGGTCATTCCTGGTCTAAAAGGCGAATAGGTTAATGGTTTTCCTTCTAATAAATCCATATACGATTCTTTCAAAATTCTGATTTTTACTTTAAAATTGGTTACTTGATCCGCTGTTAAAGCCGTACTTGCTGAGTTGGAAATACTTGTAACTATTCCTTTAAATTCTTTTTTCAAATAGGCATCAACTTCCACTTTTGCAGAATCACCCACGTTGATTTTCACAATATCATTTTCATTAACATCTACCTCAACTTCCATATTGTTTAAATTGGCAACACGAAGAATTTCAGTTCCCGCCATTTGTTGCGTTCCTAAAACGCGTTCTCCTAATTCAACATTCAACATTGAAATAGTTCCGTCTGCAGGAGCATATATTGTAGTTCTTCCCAGGTTGTCTTTGGCTTCACTTACAGTTGCAGAGGCGCTTTGTACGTTATAATAAGCTGATTCTTTCGAGGCTCTTGCCACCTCAAAAGAGGCGATTGCTTTATCCCACTCTGATTTTGAAATTATTCCTTTATCAAATAATGTTTTACTTCTATCATAATTTGATTTTGCTTCCTTGAAAGAGGCGTCAGCTTGACTTAATCCTGCTTTTGTGCCAGATAAATTAGAAATCGTACGTTGGTAACCTGACGTGTATAAATCGGGGTTTATTTTTACTAATAAATCTCCTTTTTTAACCACTTGTCCTTCTTTAACTGGCAAAGCGATGATTTCTCCTGATACTTCTGAGGATATTTTTACTTCAATTTCAGGTTGGATTTTACCCGTTGCCGAAACCGTTTCTACGACCGTAATTTCGTTTACGGTTGCAATTTCAACTTCCGTTCCTTTGTCTTTTTTTCCAATAACACCCGTTTTAGACAGTATTAATAAAACGGCAATTAATGCAACTGCTGAACCTAATAAAATATAAATTGTTTTCTTTGACATACTACTTATTGTTTTTTTATTATTGGAATTCCAAAATAGAACTCGATTACTTTTACTCTAAAAATGTAGTCGTATTTGGTGCGAACTACCTCAGATTGCGCATTTACAAATAGCGATTGTGATTGATTTAAATCAAATGCGTTTAACATTCCAACTGCAAATTTCTCTTTTGCATAATTATAGGATTCTTGTCTTGCTTCTAATGTAATTATAGCTGATTCATAGGTTTTCATTGCGCCTTTTGCATCGGTAAAAGCGGTATAAATATTTCTTTCTAAATCTAATTCTTGTTGGCTAAAGGCAATTTTTGAACGATCTAAAGCAATTTTTGAACGCGCTACATTATTTTTAGTTGCAAAACCATTAAGCACCGGAATATTCATTTGAAAACCAAAAGAATGTCCTTTATTTAAATCGAATTGTTTCAATACAGAAAATGGGGGTTGAAAACTTGGATTTCCAGATTGATCAAACACTACTCTATCCGCATATCCAGCTCTTGTGCTAAAACTATAAAACCCTTGAATTGAAGGTTGGTAGGCTCCTTTTGAAATTTTGACATCGCGTTCGGCAATTTCCAAATTGGTTTTTGCGATTTTTAATTCCACACGTTCTTCTTTTGCTTTAGCATATATTGTAGCTGGCGTTTGAAGTAAAGTAGCACTTTCTGTAATAGGATAATTAGCATCTACAATATCAAAATCTTGAAAATTCTCCAATTGCAATAGTTGCGCTAAACTCAATTTCGAAATTAAAAGGGCATTTTCTGCTACAACAATCGCTTGATTATTAGAAGCGACCGTTGCTTTAATGTCTAATAAATCTCCTCGAGGAACAACACCTGCATTTACTAATTCTTGTGAACGTTGCAATTGTTTTTCATTATTGGACAATTGTTCTTTTTGAACTTTTAAATTCTCTTTATTAAATAATATTTGTAGAAAAGAATTGGCAATATTTAAAGAAACGTCATCTTGCATTTTTGAAAGCTGGTAGGTAGATGCTAAAAGTGAAAGATTGGCTTTTCGCAAACGGTTTTGATTTTGCATTCCGTTGTAAACATCAATATTAGAATTCAATCCAGCTGATGTAAATTGCGTCGTTTGATTTTCTAATAAACCAGTAGTTATGTTTTGGTTCAAACCAATATTCCAGGAATGTGAACCATTGATATTTAATGAAGGTAAGAAGCCACCAATAGCAGAAGATTTTTCTATTGCAGCCGATTTTGCATCTAATTCTGATTGTTTAATTGAAATATTGTTTTTGATGGCGTAGTTTACACATTCTTCCAAAGTCCATTTTTTTGATTGTGCTTGAGAAAGTACGCTCAAAAAAAGCAAGGTTAAAAATGTGATTTTAGTAATAAATGTTTGTTTCATAAGATACAAATTTCTAAATCGATGGATACAACTGCAAAATTAACTTTTTTTAGCAATTTATACTAAATTTAACTTAATCTTATTAAACGAATTATTAAGATTTATGTTACTGAGATTTTAGTTTTTGATGAAAATAAAAATTATTTTTGCTCTTAAATTAAAAACTAATTCCTTTTGAGAACAATTTCGAAAATCAGTCTTCTTTTTGTACTAACTCTTTTTTACAGTTGCGCTACTACTTCAAAAATTACTGCGTTAAAACCGGAGCCGGACGATGCCTTGCCTTTAGTTTACGACAATACGCCTTCTTTTATAAGTATTCCCATTGACATTAAGCTAAAAGACATTGAAAATCAAACGAATAAATTAATGAATGGGCTGATTTATGAAGATACTAAAATTGAAGACGACGATATTGAAATAAAGATTTGGAAGTTGGCTCCCATTTCAATTACCAATTTAGACGGAAAAATTAAAACTGTTTTACCTTTAAAAGCGGCCATTAAATACCGAATTGGTACTGACAAATTAGGAATTGCATTGTACAGTACTCAAGAATTTAATTTAAACGGAAATATCACTTTATTGAGTGACGTGAAATTATCCAATTGGAAGTTGAGCACCAAAACCGAGTTTAAATCTTTGGATTGGAATGAAAGCCCGACTATTGAAGTAATGGGGAAATCGATTCCAATTACTTATGTTATTAATCCAACGATAAAATTATTTAAATCGAAAATTGAGCGGACTATTGATGAAGCAATTGAAAGTTCAATGGACTTTAAACCAAATGTTCTTGAGGCATTAGAAAAAATATGTACGCCATTTCAAATGAATGAAGCATTTGAGAGTTGGTTGCGAATTGTTCCAATCGAATTGTACGCCACAGATGCTCGATTTGTAAAAGACAATATTTCGTTAGCCATGGGATTGAAATGCAATATGGAGACTTTAATAGGACAAAAGCCATTGACTAAATATGACAAAAATAAAATAGTTTTAAAATCGGTGACTCAAATGCCGGATGCTATTTCTGCCTATATTGTTGCGGTTTCTAGTTACCAAGATGCGTCGAAAATAATCACTAAAAATTTTGCTGGTCAAGAATACGGTTCTGGAAGTAAAAAAGTAACGGTTCAAAATGTAGCTGTTTGGCACAAAAATGGAAAGATGGTTATCGCTTTAGAAATGTTAGGAAGCATTAACGGAACGGTTTATTTAGCGGGAGTTCCAAAATATAATGAATCGACGAAAGAAATTTATTTTGATGAATTGGATTACGTTTTAGACACTAAAAGTAAATTAATGAAAACTGCGAATTGGTTGGCACAAGGGTTGATATTGAAAAAAATTCAAGCAAGTTGTCGTTACTCCATTCAGTCGAATTTAGAGGACGGAAAGAAAAGCATGATGAATTATTTAAAGAATTATTCTCCGATGCCGGGAATCGTGATTAACGGTAAAATTGATGCTGTTGACTTCCAAAAAATCCAATTGACGAACAAGGCTATTATTGCTTTTATAAAAGTAAATGGAAATGTTAAAGTTGCTGTTGATGGTTTGAAGTAATTTTTTCACCACAAAAGAAACAAAAGAATTTTTTTAAAGGGAAAAGAAACAAAAGGATTTTATAATAAAAATTCAGAATCAAATTATTCCTATCATGCCTAACTGGTTTAGTATGTAAATGAAAATTGTTATTAAAAAAGAATCTGAAATAAATTCAGATTGACAAAACAGGTAACTTTCGTTCTCAACTCAGAAAATCATTTAGCCACGAATTTCACAAATTAGCACAAATTTTTTGTCTTGCCTCTTTTATCTATTGGTCTATTATCTGTTTTCTTTTTTAAACCGCAAAGACGCCTATGTTTCAGAATTTAAATGAAAAATCTAGAAGGATTTTCAAATACCCGAATTAACAAATAACCAAATCAACTAATTCCTAGCCCCGATTGCAATTGAAATCCCACGCTTTTTCGCGTGGATTGAAATGGAAAGCGGGAATTGCATCTCCTGAAACAGACGGGCAATTCGCTCCTTAAAAACTACGCTTTGATTTTCTTTTGGTACATTTTGAAAACGGCGAAGAAAACCAAGCCTACTAAGATGTAGGGAATTACCATTAGATACACAATTCCGTCGTTAATTCCTTTGGCTTTGGCAGTATTTCCTTCGCTTTCAAGGGCTGCTCTACACATAGCACATTGGGCATTTGTAGTTATAGAAAAGAAAATGGAAGCCAGAAATACAAGAACAGAAGTAGTTGTTTTCCGCTGACTTTTGACTTTCGACTTTTGACTTTCGACTTTAATTAACATAATATGGAGAGATCATCAGGTACACTAAAACTCCGGTTACAGCAACATAAAGCCAGATTGGAAAAGTGATTTTTGCAATTTTTTTATGCTTATCAAATTTTTCTGCTAAGGCACGAACATACGTTATTAAAACTAGTGGAATTGTAGCAATAGAAAGCGTAATGTGAGAAATTAAAATGAAAAAATAAACATATTTTAAAGCTCCTGTTCCTCCAAAAGGAGTAGAATCGGTGGTCATGTGATACACAATATATAAAACTAGGAACACCAGTGAACACCCAATTGCAATTTTCATTAACAGCTCATGTAGTTTACGATTGCCATTTTTGATTGCCATTACTGCAGTAACTAACAAAACAGCTGTAATTCCGTTTATAGTCGCATAAATTGGAGGTAACATTGGCATTGGAGACACGTTGAATCCTAAATCCTTAAGTTTTATTTTAAATAGAACTGCAACGGCAACGGGAATTATTACTGATAAAGCGATAATCCAGTTGTTGTATTTTTTTTCAATGTTATTCGTTTCCATAATTACTCTTTTAATAAAATTGCTATGTCTTGTTGTAAGGTTCTAACGCCTTCTTTTTCTAATCCATCATAGTAAAGAATTGGATTTCCGAAGTTGTCTTTTCGACAACGAATATCGCCATTTTTATCTATTAATGCAAATAATCCTGAATGTTCGAAACCACCATTCACTTTCGAATTTTGTCCTACATAAACATTGAAGCCTTTATTTGCTAAATCGAAAATTTTTGTTTTATCGCCGGTTAGAAAATGCCAGTTGGCAGATTTTACGCCTAGTTTTGCGGCATGTTCTTTTAGCACTTCTGGGGTATCATTTTCGGGATTGATGGTGATTGAAGCGATTGCAAAATTAGGATTTCCAAAATAGGTATTTTGAATGGTCATCATATTCAAATTCATTATTGGGCAAATTGACGGACAAGTAGAAAAGAAAAATTCTAATACATATACTTTTCCTGCATAGGTTTTATTGGAAATAAGCTGGTTATTTTGATTGGTAAGTTCAAATTTTGGCGCTGGACCAATAGTTACTAATTTGGAGGATTCACCTGAAGAATGATTGGAAACGTTATCCAAACGATCGCCTTTAACTACTTCGCCGTTTTTTATTCTCTCGATAATTCTAGGAACTGCAAAGATTCCAAAAACTAAAATAACAAAGAAGATTCCGATATATGATTTATTTTTTATCATTTTGAAATTAGATTTTTCTTGTCGCGTTTTTATTTTTTTTCAAGGCGGCTCTGTATTCGTAAAGAATAATTTTGAAGTCGTCTAGCATGATATTTCCTAATTCAGCTGGTGAAGAAGTATCGTATCCTTCTTTGTATTCACTTTTTTTCTTACGACCACGGAGGTTTCTGTTTTTGTCTACAATAAATACATTCGAAGTTCCAAAGTCGGAATTTAGTTTGTTTTGCAATTTCAAATTATTGTAAAATTCTTGGATTTGATCGGTTGAAGCAAATATGAATTGCCATTGAGTCACATCGGTAAACTTTGAAAATTGTTCTACAATATACTTGGCATCTTTTTCTGTTCCTAATGGGCAAACCACAACAAATTGCAAGTCTTTGAATTCATGATATTGCTGGTAAATTTTCTGATTAAGATTGAAATAATTTCCTCTATTTTTTAATAAATCTATTCCTGAAAAACTAAGAATAGTGATTTTATTGTTCAGGGTTACTTTATTACCTTTTAATGATTTCCAATTCCCAAAATCAGATATTTTAGCAGTTACTGTTGGAAGCGTAGTAAAACTATTTACTCCTGAAGCGAAAAATAGATACGCTACAATAGGCAGGATAAACAAGACAAATAGGACAATATTTTTTTTCATTATTTTAGATATAATTTATACAAAAATAAAAAAAGGTACGCAATGCGTACCCTTTTTTTGAATTAATATGTTGTTAAAAATTCCATTTAATTGTAGAATTTTTGAAAATTTCAAAAATATAATCGGCTTCTGTTAATAAAATAAATAATAAGTATAGTACCAAGAATATTACTGGGGCTACCACTACTTTTCTAAGTATTGATTTTTCGCCTTCCATGTGCATAAATGCCCAAACAATATAATAGGCTTTGAAAATCGTAAGGATATAGAAAATCCAATTTAACAAATTCATTCCTAGAAATTGAGTTAGGTGCAATGATTCTGGTTTTATAATTCCTAAGAATACTTCCACCATGGTTACCACTGATAACAATCCGAAAACAAACCAAATTCTTTTTGTGTTAGAAACGTGAACGTCTGACATAATATAACTTTTGAAAATTAAACAAGATAGAAAACTGTAAATACGAATACCCAAACTAAATCGACAAAGTGCCAATATAATCCTACTTTTTCTACCATTTCATAGCTTCTTCTTTTCTCATAAGTTCCAATTAGAACGTTAAAGAAAATAATGATATTAATAATTACTCCTGAAAATACATGGAAACCGTGGAATCCTGTAATAAAGAAAAAGAAATCGGCAAATAATTTACTTCCGTATTCGTTTCTTATTAGGTTAGCCCCTTCAACTACTAAAGTAGCATTGGCTAATCTATGTTCTGATTCTGCTCTTGTAAGTATTGTTTTGTGTTTTACTTTATTTAAGGTAATATTATTTTTCGGATCCGATTTTGAGGCTGCATTGTCTTCATAAATAACCTCTGTTCTGATTAACAATTCAGGATGCGCTTTGAAACCTGCTTGAACCTCAGCAACAGTGTAGGTTGGCAATGAACTTTCCTCCATAAACCATTTGCCTTTATTTCTTGTTAATTGTTCTCTTTCTTTTGGAAGAGAAACAGCGAAATCAGATAATTTTACTCGGTGACCTTTATTGTCTACAAACTGAAGTAAACTTCCTCCTTTTGTTTCAACTGCTCCATATTCACCTTTGATAAAGTTTGACCATTCCCAAGCTTGTGAGCCTACGAATATTAGACCTCCAATAATGGTAAGAAACATATAAAAAGTAACTTTTGCTTTGTTAAGTTGGTGTCCTGCATCAACGGCTAACACCATTGTTACAGAAGAAAAAATTAAAATAAAAGTCATCAATGCTACGTAATACATTGGTGCAGAAACTCCATGTAAAAACGGAAAGTGAGTAAACACTTCATCGGCTAAAGGCCAAGTTTCAATAAATTTAAATCTTGAAAAACCATAAGCTGCTAAAAAACCGGAGAATGTTAAGGCATCAGATACGATAAAAAACCACATCATTAATTTACCATAACTTGCTCCCATTGGCTCATTTCCGCCACCCCAAGTATTTTCTTCACTATTTACAGTAGTAACTTTCGATCCCATATTAGTTATTCATTAAAAAGTTCCCAAATTTAAGCATTTTTCTTATTTAAAGAAATATAAAAACAAAAACAAATATACCCAAAGGAAATCTAGAAAGTGCCAGTACATTGCACCAAGCTCAATACCAAGGGTTTGTGTTGAATTGTATTTTTGTTTAAAATGATTATAAATTATAATTAAAAGTGAAATTAACCCTCCGGCAAGGTGAGCTAGGTGCACTATGGTTACAATATACAAAAAAGTGGTGGTTATAGAACTCGCACTTCCCGTAAAAAAATAACCGCTGTCTACAATTTGTCGGAAACCTACAAATTGAAGAATTACAAATACAATTCCAAGCGCAAAAGTAGCTAAAAGGAATGAAGTTGTAGCACTTCTTTTGTCTTTTTGTATTGCTTTTTTTGCTAAATGAAAAGTGATACTGCAACAAAGAATTGCTGCTGTGCTAAAATAAAAAGCACTAGGTAATTGAAAGTCTTTTACCCAATCTGCTCTGGATTTACTAACTACAAATGCGCTTGTTAATCCGGCAAACATCATAAACATACTTACCATTCCAAACAACAAAATCAATTTGTATGATCTTGCGTTTCTTTCTTTAATTTCATTAATTGACGTACTCATAATTATCGTAAAAATTTATCCAAAATATAAACCAATTGTAATAAAGTAATATAAGAAACACTAACTAACATCAAGGTTCTTGCCGATTTTGCTGTTCGTGTTTGGTATAATTTAACTGCATAAAATAACATCCAAAGTCCTAATAAAAGCACTGCAACCGCTGAAATTTTTGTGATAAAAAACTGTCCTGTAAAGCCCAATACTGGCAATAAAGAAGCAATAATTAGCCATAGCGTATATAATATTATTTGAAGCGCAGTAGAATTGTCTTTTTTTCCTGAAGGCAACATAAAGAAACCTGCTTTTTCATAATCTTCATACAAAAACCAACCGATTGACCAAAAATGAGGAAACTGCCAAAAAAATTGAATTAAAAATAAAGTTCCTGCTTCAATTCCAAAGTTCCCAGTAGCCGCCACCCAACCCAACATAAATGGAATTGCTCCGGGAAAAGCGCCAACAAAAACAGCTAATGGAGTAATCGTTTTTAATGGAGTATAAATACAGGCGTAAATAAATATTGATATGGCGCCAAACATTGCCGTTTTTTCATTGATAGTATATAGAAGTACGACCCCAATAATAGTTAACAAAAAGGCAATTGTTAAGGCGGAGTTTGGAGACATCCTTTTAGAGGGTACTGGACGATTTTTTGTTCGATCCATTAATACATCTAATTCTTTTTCAATTACTTGGTTAAATACATTAGAAGCCCCCACCATGCAATATCCTCCAATTGCTAGTTTCATCAAAACCATCCAATCTAAAGAGTGAAAAGAGGAAATTCCTAACATAAATCCTGCTACAGAAGAAAAAACAACACTTACTGCCAATCTGGCTTTTGTGATTTCTAGAAAATCAGTGTAAATAGATTTAAAGGAAAGATTGTTTATTGTAGCGTTCAAAGCTGATTTATTGGTTTTTAAACTGGTGCAAAGATACTTTAAAAAATAGCATTTCACAAAAGGAAAACTATATAAAATAATGCTACAAATTATAATTTAACAAAAGTTTAGAAATCAACAATTATCAGAGGAAGATTCACCATGAGCAATACCTTTAGCCGCAGAAGTTCCAATCCTTTTCACACCTAATCGGATAAGGTTTGTCGCTTCTTCATGATTTCTTACTCCACCTGCCGCTTTAATTGGTAATGGAGAAGCGTTTTCGAGCATCATGACTATAGAGGGAAGAGTTGCCCCGTTTGGCAAATTGTCTTTCGTTTTATAAAAACCTGTTGAGGATTTTACAAATACTGAAGGGTAAACATCCTCTTTAAAATTGGAAATAACTACATTTTTTATCAAAGTAGAAAGTTGGATTATCTGCTGGTTATTTAGAGCTGCAACTTCAATAATCCATTTGATGACTTTGTTATTTTGGATAACAAACTCAGTACATTTTTGAATTTCTTCTTTTACAAGTTGGGTATTTCCTTTTTTAAAGGCTTCATAATTACAAACAAAATCCAAATCGTCAGCGCCATCAATAATGGCTTGTTTGGCTTCTTTAATTTTTTTAGAGTAATTGGAATTGCCTTTTGGAAAATCTATAACCGTTCCAATATTTATTTTTGATTTTTGATCCGTTACCATTTTCTTGGCTAGGGAAACCATTTCTGGGAGGATCATAACAAGTTTAAATTTCTCGTCTATTGCTTCTTGAATACAATTTACAACTAATTTTGTATTTTCATTTTCACTTATATCAGCTTGTTCTGCTCTTTTTAAATAGGTAGAATCCAAAAATGATCTTATATCCATCGACTTTCTAAAATAAAAATATTGGTTAGATTTTAGTCTTGCTATTTGAATAATAATGCACCGAAAGTAAAAATACCATAGCTGTAAAAGCTCCTGAAATATTTGAAATTACATCTAATATATCTCCTTTTCTTGAAGTTGTAAATACTTGTTGAGACCCTTCGATTACGATTCCGAAGACCAATGAAACAAAAAACAAAATAATAGGTGTTTTATAATTAATTATTTTTGTAGTTGATTTAAAATACAAATACCATAAAATAATAAATACAAAGTGAAAAGTAAAATGAGCCAATTTATCAACATTATTAATTTCAATTTTGGGCAAGTCGTTTGCTGGCTCTAAACAGAGAAGCAGAATTGAACAAGTCCAAATTAACGCAGCTGATAAATAGCTATTTTTATGCACCTATTAGTGCTTTATAATCTTCACTTGATAATAAATCCTCCATTTCTGAAGCATCCGAAAATTTCACTTTTACCATCCATCCTTTTCCGTAAGGATCTCCATTTACAGTGTCAGGATTAGATTCTAAATCATCATTAAATTCAACAATTTCACCTGATAATGGTAAGAATAAATCTGAAACTGTTTTCACCGCTTCAACCGTACCAAAAACTTCGTCTTTAGCTAAAGTTTGATCTAAAGTTTCTACTTCTACATATACAATATCACCCAACTCTTTTTGAGCAAAATCAGTGATGCCAACTGTTGCAATTTCACCGTCTATACTAACCCATTCGTGGTCTTTTGTGTACTTTAAATTTGAAGGAATATTCATTTTATTTATTATTAGTTATATTTAGTTTTTTTACAAAGGTATTATTTACAATTCTATTATTTATTAATTTCCGAAATTATATCTGAGTGTAAATCCAGCTCGAATATTGGTCATCGGAAAAGAAGTAGAAACCACCGCTTTAGAGAAGGAATGGTCGTAATAAAAAATAGTGGTTAAATTTTTACTTAAAGAATAATCGGCAGTTAATTTTGCTGACCATAGATTCTGTCCTCCAGCCAATTGATTGTTATCGTAATCTAAATAACGTACAATTGTTTGGTTATTTCTATAAGAAAAATCTGCTTTAATATTAATATCTCCTTTTAATACTCCTTGTGCATTATCGGCAAATTTAGAAGAAATAGACACGTCTTTAAATCGATAACCCATTCCAACAACAAATTCTACTCCGCTCACTTCAGTCAATAAATTATTGTCAAAACTCATTGACAAGGCTCTATCTTTTTTCATTTCTGCTAAAAACTTCATTGAATTTTTAAGTTCAAAATCCAATCTCATTAAAGGATTAAATTGTTCTACCAAATTCACATTGCCAATAATTGTTTTATTAAAGAAATTTCCTCCTTTATCCACCCCATTTGGATTTAAATTGTAATCTAAATTAGATCTAAATGAATTAATTGTATAGGAAGATCGGTAACTATGTTGAATAGAGAATCGTTTAAAGTTCTCTTTAAAAAATTCATATCTCATTAATCCATTATATTTTGCAGTCCAGTTTGGAATTGGAAAATCTCTAAATGCTGATAAAGAAACGCCTTTTGCAGCTTCGCCGATTTTATCACTTATTGCTCCAGTATAGGCCGCAAGGAACGAAGGAAGCAATACCGCTTGACTGTTTTTTCCAAAGCCTGCAGGGTACCCTTCAGCATCCCTTGGGAAAGCGGTAGAGTTATAATATTGCTCCGCTAATCGATTGGCAATAATAATTCTATTCCCTCTAAAGTCATCAAATGCCGACGATTGATTAATATCACTATTTCTAAAAGCAGTTTTAATCATAATGGTAGAAATAGCAAAGTTTCCTGTATAATATGGTGATCTAGAATTATATTGTCCCCCTGAAACATCATATTGTTCTGAGAAATTGTCAGCATAGGTTCTGTCGGCTGTTAAATCAATTTTAAAATCGGGGAACAAGTCGATATTTGCGGTAATGTTCAAGGCTTTATTGGTTACTTGCGTAAAATTCTGATTGAATTCAGGGTAATTTGTTAACCAACCATTTTTTGCAGCTTCAAATCTCACATCGTCCTGAGATCCAAAAACGAAACCTAAAGTAGGTTTTGAAGTTCCTAAAAACCCTAACCCTGGGAGATACCCTGGTAAAGCGGTTCCTCTATTTTCGGTGTAATTAATTTGAATATTTTTTACACTTGTCAAAACACCTCTAAGTCCAGCAATAAATAAATTATCATCAGAAACATTTTGTTGTTGCTGATTATTAACTACTTTTTGACCTGGAACAGGCGCTTTTTTAGGAGTTTGCTGCACTGGTCTTTTGGCGGTTTTTACCAATCCAATATATCTATAAAATGACTCCATATTAAAGGAAGTATTCAATTTCTGTGCTGCAGAATTTTGAATGGTGTTTCCTAAATTATACAAAGTACCATCGGTTGCTTCTATAGAAGTTAAAGCCGCAGACGATTTTAGCCAGCTGTAATTTCCAGTGTATGAATAGGTAGATTTAATAAAACTGAACAAAGGAATTTTATTTATCGGCAAATCATAATTCATTGTCAATTGTTGCGTGTGCTGATTTGGATCTCCAACATCTAAATAGTTATCCCAAATAGTTACAGTATTATCTGGCATATTGTTGTCATTGATGTAGTTTCTAACAATATTGTTTGACGCTGCAGTGAAGTTAAATTTTAAAGCTTTTGTCAAATTATAATTGAATCCATATTGATAATTAAATAAGAAATTTCTTCTATATAATGGATCTAATCCGATACCTGTAACTTCTACCTGACGAAATTCTTGGCGGTTGTATTGTCTAATAATGTTTGTACTAAATGAAATATTTGAAGGCAAATAATTAAAATTAAAGTCGCTTAGTAACTTCCAATAATCGCTTTTTTGGAAAATTTTCGTTTTTTTGAATGGCTCAAAAGGTTTGGGTTGAAATGTATAGGCATAATCAACAGTAGTATTTACTTGTTTATCTTCATAATTTTCAATTTCAAAATTATGTCGTTCTACTTCATTGTAAGAATAAGATAAAGTTAAATTCTCAGGATCGTAAATATGTGGTTTTTGTTTTTCCCCTCTTTCTTTTTTAACTCCAATAAAATTGATACTTCTTCTTTTGGTAAAATCAATTGCTCTGTTTCTGATATTGTCTCTTTCCGCTTGATTCGAAGTGATGTCTAACAACTGTTGTAATCTAATGTCCTGATTAAACGGGTCGTACTCTGGAGTGATTGTTTCCTCACCAACCGCGTAGTTAAAAGGCAAATTGATTCCCCATTTTTTCGGCAATAGTTTGCCAATACTCAAATTAGTAACTATATTATATTGGAACAAATCTTCTCTACTTCTTTCATTTGGACCTTGTTCTAATGCACCGAAACCAACAGTGCTTTTCTTGCTCGATGCAGATACGGTGGCTAAATCAGCTAAATTAGTATCTAAACTAACAACAGCTGCCATTCCGCCTTCGTTATCCATCTCAGCCAATCTAAGTTCGTTAAACCACACTTCACCGCGAATGTTACTGTCATTTGTAGCTTTGTTTTTTATACCTACCATTAAGGTTCTAACCAATCCAAAATTAGGATTTCCTCGTATTCCTAATCTTAATTTACCTCTACTAGTATTGGTTGCTAATGAAGGATCTAAAACATCATCATCAATAAATCGAATTCCGTTTAGATCTTCTGCAGGGGCATTTCCTCCTAATGCTAATACTTTCAATTGCGTTAGTAAGTCCAATGGCAAGTTGATTTCATTTAATTCCGGCCAAACATCCGACGGAGAGGAAGCGCCTTCTGCAGTAACTTTCAATGGAATTTCAACTTGATAGAAATTCTGAGTAAAATCATTTCCAAATCTTATAAAACCAACCATTTGATCATTTTGTAATGGTGTTGGATCCGAGGGCGCTGGAAGTGCTTCAGCGTGTAAAAACATTTTAAGTTTATTGAATTGACGCATATCAACACTTACATTCTTGAAAACTGCTCTTGAATCGCCAGGTTCCAAACCAGCTCCTCCAACTCTCATTGCTAAAGCTTGTTCGTTTTGATTGATAACTGAATTGTTATTATATAATTGTTCTCTTACAACTCCCGGAGGCGACACATAACGAATCGGACTTCTGTTGCCATTTTCTTGAATATTTACTGTAAGTACGTCTAATTCTGTATTGTCATCTGAAGGGTTTGTATCGGAGGCATCGAGTGTATTTACATAACGTCTCCATTCTCCACGAACCAAATCTAAAGCACCAAAACGAACTGTTAAGTTGTCGTTAAAACCGGTCATAAACATACGCATATAACCAATTGATCTGAAATCTGAAATTCCTCCAATCGTGTTTTCTGGTTGAGAAACTGGGATTTTAAATTGTATCCATCTTGCACGTGTAGCGTTGGCTCCGGCTGGCAAATTGGCTGCATCCGTTTCTCTAATATCCGTAACGTATCGGTCAACACCAATTGTCATATTTTTATGTAAATCAATACTGTATTCAAAATAAGCATTGATTGTATTCATGGTATTGTCACGATTTATATCTTCCACATCTGGCAGGGTTGAAGAACCTCTACTAGCATCGGTTACATCCACCGGGGAGTTCCCTTGAGTACCATTATAATTTTTGTACCTGTCTTGAACAGTTCCTTCGGCAACGAGGTAATACTCGTAATCATCAGCGGAAGGATCCGGATAACCAGAGAAATTTGGAAATTTAGAAGCTTCTTCATTATTGTTTAACCCGTCTAAACCGATATCTTGATTGGATCTATTGGCTGGATTGGTATCAAATGCATAAATTAATGATTGCGAAGCTGGAACATTTCCCCAAATAGGTTGTGGGGAAACCAAAATTTGGTCTGAACCAAGTCCGTTTTCAAATTGTTTTCTACCGTCTTTTAATACGTCTTCAGAAATGGAACCTAAATTAAAGTATATTTTTCCTGTGTTTGTTATTGATGCTTCACTGGATAAATTTCCAGGATCGTAATAAGGATCCAATAACCAAAATTGTAAATATTCTACATTACTTTGTTCAAAATTAGTGGAACTCAACGATCTCATAATTCCTCCAAAATTACTTTGCGGATTAGGCAACTCATTGGTAGCTGCAGCAGCAGGATTGTAATTATAAGACCCTCTTTCTTTTGGATAATAAGCCAAATCAAGCGTATTCACTACTTGGGTTTGCCCAATGGCAATATCGGTAACAGGGTAAAGTTCTTCACTGTAAATTCTTCTTGTCGAATTTAGTGAAATACCCTGAATAGAAAGTCCTGAAGGTCTTGAAGCATAAAAGGACGGGTCAATGCTATACCAAGATAATTTTGCTCTTTTATAACCATAGCTGAGATCTGTTGCTGATGCATTAAAATCATAACTACTCCTAACTGATTTTTCTGGTGTTGAAGACAAACTCCATGAAAATGGTGATCTCATATCAATAGAGGTTTGTGACCCTTCAAAATCATCAACATAAATGGTCGATTCCCCTTGAAATTTATCACCATCGGGAGTATCCGGTTTTAAAAAGGCAACTTCACCTCGAAAAGATAAATTTGAGGCGACATCTGTATCAACATTTGGTAATTTATTAACTAATCTTGTAAAGAAAGGAACTTCAGTAGAAAAATTAGTATTGAAACCAAAAATGGTGTTATTTACTGATTCTTGTCCGTAACTGGATTTTTGGGTAAATGGCTTTTCAGACATTTTTAAAAAGGTACCGCCTACTAAAAACTTTTCTGAAATTTTATGCTCCACATTGAAACCCATGAACCTTCTCGTTTGTTGTCCGAAAACAGCATTGTTTTCTAATGAAACTTGAATAGGTGTATTGGATGCTTGAAGGGAAGGATCTAAAATTTGGACTCTACCCAATTGGTAATTTACACTATAATCAACTCCTTCAACCAATACGCGTCCACCAGCAGTTACTACAACCGAACCTCTTGGCACGTTGAATGCTCCAATTGGAATTCCATCACCACCTGAAGATTTGAATTTTCCTCTTAATTGAAACTTGTTTTTTTCACTATCTTGTAATGCCGTCGCTTGAGTTTGGCGGTACATGTTTCTGTAAACATATTTAGTTTGATTGGCATTATAGTTTCCAACATTATAATCTTCTGTATTGTTATTTCTTAATTTTTCAAATAAGTGTTTTCCAAATGGCTCAACAGTTGTAAATATTATTCTACCATTTTGAGGATCAACTGTAAGTCCTGGAATAAAATCAAAAAAACCATCGCCTCCAGTTTGTGGGTCGTTATTATAATTTAATTTATCTACATTGAAAACTTTCAATAATGGTGTACTTGTCACTAAATCTTGTGGTTGAGGAAGTGGAGAAACTAAATTAATATAGTTTAAAGGCGAAGGATCAGTATATAATATATTGAATCTGAAATCAGTTTGTTGCAATTGAAAAGCCCCGGGAATTTGATAAATATTTTTCATCATTAAGTTCCAAATTGGGGTGGTCACTCGAGTTGTTGGGTTTTCTACACTTGTTAAATTGCTTTTCAGCATTTTCAAAATTAAACTCTGAGTTGAAACAGTAATCGGTTGAGTAGAACCTGGCGTTGTGTTTCCCGTTTCAGTAGCTTGAACTCCATCAGTTCCAAATTCCCCCACTTGGTAAACTACATCACCTATTGTATATTGGTATGCTACGGCTAGAACCTCGTCATTGGCCAATTTTTGTTGTAAAGAGACATAACCCAATTGTGGGTGAAATGTAAATTCCGAAGAAGTCAATTTTCTAGCATTTTCTAATTTAGAATAATCTTGACCTTCGCTAACAGTTACCCCGTTAAAACCTGAACTTGCTGTTACAATTTCTCTAATATTTCCATTTAATCTACCGCCATTATCAATTAAAGCAGGGTCATATTTATTATTTTTATTGTCGGCTGGACTATTTGGTGGGGCAATAAAAAATCCTGTTGATGGGTTTGCTACTACAATTTCGTTATTATTTAAACCCGAAATTTGCGACTCCCCTAAATCTTGTAGGGCGATAATATTTCTTAGATTGTTATTGGTTGTAGTGACTCTGTTTTGTCTATTGGTGATCCAAGCTTCAACCCGAGTTATCTGAACTCTACTATTAATATAGGGGTAATTTTTTAGTGATTCGTCGTATTTATTTCTAAAATACTGTGAAAGAAAAAAGTGACGATCGGAATCATAATCTAAAGCAAACAATTCAAATTCTTGGATGGTTCCTCCGCCTTGAGAAGTCACCGATTTTGTTTGAGATTTTTGTTCCGAGAAAACTCCTGTGATTGTAGTTTTACCAAACTGAAATTGCGCTTTTACACCAAATAAACTCTGAGCTCCTCTAATTAAAGAAGTATTTAAAGGCATGCTTACATTTCCAACTTCAATTTTTTGGATAATATCATCTTCGTTAGCTTTAAAATCTGGGTTGTATTCTAACTTGATTAAATTTTGAAATGCAAAAGTAGATTGTGTATCGTAATTGGCATTAACATTTAATCGAGTTCCTACTTTTCCCATCAAACTCATACTAATCCTTTGATTAAAATCAAAAGTGGTATTGGAAGCATTTTGAGTAGAAAAAGAGGGATTGTCTTGTTTGGTATAACGTACCCCTAGATCCATTTCAACTGACCCTGTTGGCTTTACATCGATGGTATTCCCTCCAAATATAGTTTCAAAAAAACTATTATTTACATAATATTTAGGCAACAAATCTTTTTTTGCTTCTTCAGAACCCTTCTTAACTCCATCTATCGCGTCTAACTTTTTCTTGTAATAATTTCGAATAGATTCTTTCAAAACCATTGCCTCGTATTCTTTTGGAGTAAGAAATTTAGGGTAATTTATGGAATAGCCCGCAATGGTACTTGTGAATATATAGCGATCCGTTTTGGGATCATAAACATATAAATTCACTACACTTGCCGGGTTATTCAATCCAAGTTGTCCAACAGAAAAACCCATTTTTGTTGAGTCCTGAACGGGGGGGTTATTTTGAGCTAGTCCGTTAAAACCAGAAAATAATATCAGAAAAAAGATACTTATTTTAAATATTATATTTCTGCTT